>QHZK01000470.1 GCA_003224635.1 Acidobacteriota bacterium
CCTTCGACGCTCGGGATCTCGAACCGGTACTGTCCGCCATCGGGAAAGCGCTTCTTGGTGGGTTCGAGCGCGTAGTTGTCCTGCGTGGGAAGTTTGAGCTTGGCGAGAAATTGTTGGGTCTTTTTCATACGTTGCTCCTGGAAGCGGGCAGCGCGGCTAGCGCAGACTTCCTGCTTTTGGAAGTCTGCGGCTTTTCCACTGGAAGAACCGCAGACCTGCCAAAAAACAGCAGGTCTGCGCTACCTATACGTGCCGGACCGCAGCGGGCGAGCCTGCCCTGAGCGAAGCGAATGGGACGCCCGCGCTCCAGGCCTACTGCGTGTACTTCAGATAGACCGTGCGCGTCTCCGTATAAAAATCAATCGCCGCCGGACCTTGCTCGCGCATCCCGAAGCTCGATTCCTTGGTGCCGCCGAACGGCAGTTGATACTCGACGCCCGCCGTCGGCAGGTTCACGGTAATCAAGCCTGCCTCGATCCGGTTGATGAACTGGTGGACGCGCGTGAGGTCGCGCGAAACAATCGACGCTGAAAGCCCGAACTTGACGCAGTTGGCGAGCCGCATGGCGTCGTCAAAATCGTTCGCCACCATGAGCGCCAGCACCGGTCCGAAGACTTCCTCCTGGGCGATGCGCATCTCGGGCGTGACTCGGGCGAAAATCGTCGGCTCGATGAAGTGGCCCTTGTCGTAGGCGCCGCCAGCAAGGCGGTTGCCGCCGCATAAGAGCTCCGCGCCCTCTCTCTTGCCGATGTCGATATACTTCAGATCGGTCTCAAGCTGGTTCGCGTCGACTGCCGGGCCGATATCAACGCCGGGATCGAGGCCGTTGCCCACCTTCAGCTTGCGGGTCTTGGCGACGAGCTTCTCAACCAGCGGCTCGTAGACGGCCTTCTCGACGACGGCGCGGCTGCAGGCGGTGCACTTCTGGCCGGTCGAGAAGAAGGCGCCGTTCACCAGGAGGTCTGCGGCATAGTCAAGTTCAGCGTCTTTCAAGACTACGGTGGGATTCTTGCCGCCCATTTCGAGCTGGATGCGGACCTTCCGCCCGTTCATCTTCTCGTGCAGCTTGTTCCCGACTTCGCAGGAACCCGTGAACGAAACCGCACGCAGGGCCGAGTGTTCGATGATCGCATTGCCCACCGTGCCGCCACCGCCGGTCACGTAATTGACGGCGCCCGCCGGAACGCCCGACTCATGCAGCGCCTCGACCAGCCGGTAGGCGCTGAGCGGCGCGAGCGACGCGGGCTTCAAGACCACCGCGTTGCCCCCGACCAGCGCCGGCGCCGCCTTCCAGGCGGGAATGGCGCTCGGGAAGTTCCAGGGCGTGATCAGCCCCACCACGCCGAGCGGCTTGCGCATCGTGTAACAAAAGACGTTCTCGCGCTCGGAAGGAATCTGATGGCTGAACTGGCGCGCGCCCTCGCCTCCAAAGTAGCGGAAGATGTTGATCGCCCGCTTCACCTCGCCCTTCGATTCGGGAAGGGTCTTGCCCTCCTCGCGCGTCATTTCTTCGGCAAGCCTGGCGAGCCTGCCCTCGAGAATTTCGGCGGCCTTGAAGAGATACTCGCCGCGCCGGGGCGCAGGCAGCGCCGCCCACGCAGGTTGTGCTTTTACCGCCGCGTCAAACGCCGCCCGGACGTCTTCCGGACCGGAAGCCTGAAAAAGCCCGACCACCTCATCGGTGTTCGCCGGGTTGACGTTGGGAAACGTCTTTTTCGATTTGCACTCCGCCCACTGGCCGGCGATGTAGTTCAAAAAAGTCTCCGCCATTGTTGCCTCCGTAAGAGCCTTCAGCAGTCAGCCGTGCTACAGGTGAGACGCCGGCGCTCCCATCAGCGATCGGCCGAAGCCCGACTGATGATGCGCGACTTTTGGCCGCGGCGGTCACAGAACCTGGCAGAAGGACGTCCTTTCTTCTCTTCCAATTCAGCCCTGAAGCCCATTATGGTTAGGGCACGGAGAAAGTGTCAAGGACCCGGCGCGCGCCTCGTCCGGACGCTGATCGCGCGGCCCAGGGACCGCTCCTCGCCGCCGACTTCAAGAAGGCGAAGCTCGGCGAGGTGCTGGGTGGACGGAACGGCGAGAGTGGAGGAAAGAGCGTCGAGCCGAAAGCTAGATCTGCGCCACTTGCGTGCCGCGCTCGGTGGCAAGGTTGCGTGCCCGAATCGTTGAACGTCTTGCCCGCCACAGGAACAAATTGCCAGTCGAAACTCGACTGATGCAGAGTGAGCTGGATGATGCCTCGGGCTGGGGTCGAGGTTACCGTTGGCGTCCTCGGCGCGAAACGTTCACTAGTAAATGCTCGAGTTGGGTTACACCTTCCGCGACGCGACGGGTTACAGTTTCAAATGTCTCGACGGCCGTTCAACGGTTACATTAAACACGTCTCCATTCGGGACCTTCACGCTTTACACTTCACCCTTTACACTTTCCCTCCGCCTTCACGGAGATATCGCGCAGCACGTTCGCCGTCTCGACCACCCGCCCGATCACGTAGTCCACTTCCTCCTCCGTGTTGAACCGCCCCAGCCCGAAGCGGACCGAGCTCTGCGCCCGGTCGTCGCTTACGCCGAGGGCCTTGAGGACGTAGGAAGGCTCGCGCGTGGCCGACATGCACGCCGAGCCCAGCGACACAGCAACGTCGTTCATGCCTACGAGCAGCGACTCCCCGTCGATACCGCCGAAGCTCACGTTCAGGTTATGCGGCAGGCGGTGTTCCATGCTGCCGTTGACCCGAACATCGTCAAGGCGCGAGAAAATTCCGTCCCGGAGCCGGTCGCGCCATCCGCCGAGACGCCGGGACTCCTCCGGCATCTCCAGCCTGCACAGCTCACACGCCTTGCCCAGACCCACGATCCCGGGCACGTTCAGCGTGCCTGACCTCAGGCCACACTCGTGGCCTCCCCCGTCGATGAGCGGGGCAATCTCGACGGCCGGATTTTTACCGCGGACGTACAGCGCGCCTACGCCCTTCGGGCCGTAAATCTTGTGCGCCGAAATCGACAGCAGATCGACGCCCATTCGCTCGACGTCGACCGGCGCCTTGCCCGCCGCCTGCGCCGCGTCCGTGTGGAACAGAATGCCGCGCTCGCGGCAGAGCTTGCCGATTTCCGCGATGGGCTGCAGCACGCCGATCTCGTTGTTCGCGGCCATGACGCTCACCAGCATTGTTCCGTCGGTGAGGGCGCGCTTGACGTCATCCGGGTCCACCAGGCCGTCCGCGCCCACCCGTGCGCAGGTCACGCTGAACCCCTCCTGCTCGAGGCGCTTCGCCGCGTCGAGCACCGCCTTATGCTCTGTCGGCAGGGTGACAATGTGGTTGCCCCTGCCGCGATGGGCCCAGGCCGCTCCCTTAATCGCCAGATTGTCAGACTCGGTCGCGCCCGAGGTGAAGACGATCTCCTGCGGGCTGGCGTTGATAAGCTTCGCGACCTGCTTGCGGGCCGTCTCCACAGCCGCTTCCGCTTCCCACCCCAGGCGGTGGTTGCGGCTGGCCGCGTTACCGTAGACCTCGGTGAAATACGGGAGCATCGCTTCGAGCACGCGGGGGTCTACCGGCGTCGTAGCGTGATTGTCCATGTAAACTGGAAGCTTCATCGAACGCCTGGGAGCGCGGGCGTCTCGCCCGCAACGGCTCCTCTGCTTTATTCTAGCAGGTCGCTGAAAAACTCGCCGCACATGTCCGCGCCGCGCGCGCCCGCGTAGCGCGGAGAGATGCCTTGCCGCTCCATGACGTTTTTAGTAGTATCGCTCATTCGCATATCAAGCATGCTGCGTCAAGACAAGAAATCATGACAACAGCAACCGTGGACCAACAACGATCCTCACGCGGGAGGAGCCCTGTTTTCTTACGCGTGCTTGTTTCCGGGCTCGTCGTCATTCTCTTGATTGCGGGATCGCTCGCGGCCTGGCTTCACTGGCGCGCTCATGCCTGCTTGCCGCAGCTTGACGGCGCGATTCAGGTCGCGGGGCTCAGAGCGCCCGTCGAAGTATCACGGGACGCCCGCGGCGTGCCGCACATCCGCGCCCGGTCGCTCGAAGACGCGGTTTTGGCGCAGGGTTACGTGACCGCGCAAGACCGGCTCTGGCAAATGGATTTGAGCCGCCGGCTGGCCCAAGGCGAGCTTTCGGAAATTCTCGGGAAGCGGACGCTCGATCTCGATATCGAGAACCGCAAGCTCGGTCTCGCGCAGGCAGCCGACCGCGCCGTGCCGGAGATCGACGCCCAATCGAGGGAAGTGCTCGCCGCCTACGCCCGTGGCGTGAACGCCTTCATCGCCAGCCACAAGGACCGCCTCCCCATCGAGTTCCCTCTGCTCCGTTACCAACCGCGAGCGTGGCGCGAAGCGGACTCGATCGGCGTGGCATTAAACATGGCCAAGAGGCTGAACACCTCGTGGCACACGGACTTGATGCGCGAGCGCCTGCGCAGCAAGCTCACGCCGCAGCTCTACGCGGACCTCTTCCCCGACCGTTCGCCCCTCGACCATCCCGTGGCGGAGCCGGTCGCCGGCCCGGTCAGAGTGGCGCACCCCGAAGCCAGCGGAGCGCTGCCCAGCGAGCTTCCTTCTACTAAGTCATCATGTCGCTTTGCGACACCCGCAAAGCATGAAAATGTCATGCTGAGCGAAGCGAAGCACCTGTGTTATTTCAATGCGAATGCCGGGATGCTTCGCTTCGCTCAGCATGACATTTCAGGGCAGATGGCTGACGTCGATCCCATGCTGGCTACGCTGGCGGAGCCAGCCGACGGCTTCGACTTCGCGCTCGGCAGCAACAACTGGGTGGTCAGCGGCGCCCACACGCAGTCCGGCAAGCCGCTGCTCTCGAACGACCCTCACCTGAGCCACAGCGTGCCCAGCGTGTGGTACCAGGTCGAGCTCGAGGCGCCGGGCCTGCACGTGGCCGGCGTCAGCTTGCCCGGCGGACCGCTGGTTGTCATCGGTCATAACGACCGGATCGCGTGGGGAATGACCAACACCGGCCCCGACGTCCAGGACCTGTACCTCGAGACGTTCAAACCCGGCGACCCGAACAAATACCTGGTGAAGGGCCGCTGGATTGACGCCGAAGTGCACGAGGAGCACATCAACGTGCGCGCCGCAGTAGACGTGCGCCTTACGGTCAGGGCCACTCGCCACGGCCCGGTGATCGGCGAGGACGGTAAATACTCGCTGGCGCTCAAGTGGACCGCGCTTCAGCCGCGCGCCCTTGCCTTCACGTTCCTGAGGATGAACCAGGCGCAGAACTGGGAGCAGTTCAAAGACGCCATCCGTGGCTTCACCGGCCCCGAGCAAAACATGGTCTACGCCGACGTGGACGGCAACATCGGCTACTACGCGCCGGCGTGGGTCCCGATTCGAAAGCG
>QHZK01000088.1 GCA_003224635.1 Acidobacteriota bacterium
CGCTACGCCGCTCGACTATGTGATCGGCGGTTGGCGGGTGGCTACCATCGGCACTTGGGCTAGCGGATTGTGGATGGGTGTGAACACCAGCCTGGTCCAGACCCGGAGTGTCCGCATTCGTGCCGGCAACCGGGCCACGCTGAACATCCCCGGCAGCAGCGATCGCTATCGGCAGTGGTTCGCGGGTAATTTCGACATCGCGACCGCGACGAACGTCTCGGGCAGTCCCGTTATACCGGCCGCGCGGCCGGTCGGCCCGAACTGCACCGGGGATTTTAAGGGCCAGCTTGCCGTAACGTTGGCGGATGGAACGTGCTACAACGCTCCCTTCGGGAATTCCCCTCCCTTCGGTGGATTTTACAACCCCTCCCCCAGGGATAACATCATCGGCCCTGGAGCGTGGAACGACGATTTCTCCATCTACAAGGTCTTCAAGATCAAAGAACGGCTCGATGTGCGTTTTGCCGCCGACTTCTTCAATGCCTTCAACCACCCGAATGACGTGCCGCCCAACACCACCAACGGCCTGCAGGACTTAAGCCTCCAACAGACGACTTCGGGTGGAGGCTTGAACGACCCTCGCGTGATCCAGCTCTCTCTCCGCGTGGAGTTCTAGCTGCTGGTCCCGTCAGAACCTTGCCCTTCCCGCCCCTCGGCGCTAATATCACCCTTGAGCGCCATATGAACGTGAGGAGTGCGCAGGCAAGAGGGTTGAGGCATTCCCTTCCGACCGGGCCCTGGCGAGCAAAGAATCTCGCGCCGGATCGCGCTCAGCCTTCCCGAAACTCTGTTTCCCTGTATCCGGCTCGGCCTCTCCAGAACGAAAGGCAGCCGGAATTCTTCTGCCTCGTGGCGGGCATACTCTTGCTCGTTCGCCTTCCCGGAGGACTGCCGGCACGCGGCGTGGGCCAGACGGGTACAGTGCCGTCAGAAGCCCAGCTTGCGGAAGGCATCAAGCTCCTCGGCGCGGGGCGCTTTCTCGAATCGGTCAAGGCTCTTAACAGCGCCAAGCAGAACGCCTCGCAGGACTCGCGCCCGTATTTTTACTGCGGCATGGCCCTGGCGCAGGCCGGGCGCATGCGCGACGCCGCCTCCGAGTTAGGGGAAGCGGTTCGCCTGGCGCCTGAGCAGCTTGATTACCGGGTTTTTCAGGCTCATGTGCTCAACGAGCTCAAGCAGAAGGCTGCGGCCGAGGACGCTCTGGCGGTGTTTCAGAAGGAACAGACCGCCGAGCGGCTGGACCCGGCTTGGCTGCGATTGCTGGCCGACGTTTATTACCGCCTGCAGATGATGGACCAGGCCCTGAAGATTCTCGACCTCTGGGCCAAGCATGAGCCGGCCGACCCTCGCGTCGATCTGTATCGCGGCCAGGCGTACGTGGTCAAAGGGCAGCCGGACATGGCCCTGGCCGCCTTTCAGCGGAGCCTGGAAAAATCGACCGACAACCCGCAGGCGTACTCCGAGATGGGCGCCATCCTCTACGAAAAGAACCAGCTTCCAGCCGCCAAGGACGCACTCCTCAGCGCCGTTCGCGAGGACGCGAATAAGCCTGAGTACTCCTCGAAGCTCGCCGCGGTCTACTTGGCGATGGGTGACCCGGACGCGGCGATCGAATCCTTGAAAAGGGTGGAAGCGGCCGGCCCCAACATGCCGATGATCTACTATCTCCTTGGGCGCGCGTATCGGAGCAAAGGCAACCCGGCGCGCGCCAGTGGATACACGGAGAAGTTTCGGCAGGCAACTTCAGCCGAGCGCGATCTCGAAGCGCGTACCCTGCAGGCCGAGCGGCCGATCGCTCAGGCGCAGAGGCAACTGGAACAGGGGAATCCGGCGGCCGCGCGGGACCTCTTTGAACAGGCACTCAAGGTTGATGCGGATCAATGGGAGCCCAATGCCAACCTGGCGGAGATGGATCTCAATTCCGGCGACCTTCAACAGGCCTACCCGCACCTGCGTAAGTTGGAGCAAATCGATCCAGACTCCGCGGTGGGAAACTTCTTAATCGCCCAATACTGGTTCAAGCAGAAGGAATACGAGCGGGCGCGTATGTACGCGGAAAAGGTGAAGCTGAGCCGGCCTGACAACTCAGAGCTGCGCGCTTTGCTCGGCGATATTTATCTGGCGCTCGGTCAGAAGCAGAAAGCCGTCACGGAGTACGAGGAGGCCGTGCACCTCGCTCCTGAGCGGATCGATTTGCGCGAGCGCCTTCGAAAAGCCGGCCGCGAAGTTCCTCATCCAGCCGAAAGCTCAGAGCAATGATTGCGGCGCTTATCCATTGCGCAGGGATGCGGCGTGACGCGATGGCCCGACGCGGCCTGGCGGGCCAAAGAGGCGGGGAATATATCGGGGCCATGCGTGCGGCGCTCGCCGGCGCATGGGTCGCCCTCTGGGGATTAACGCTGGCGACGCCCGCGTGGTCGATGGGCCCGAACGTCGTTTTGATCACGATCGATACGGTCCGGGCTGATCGCGTAGGGTGCTACGGCTACCGGCAAGCCCATACACCCAACCTCGACGCTCTGGCCCGCGAGGGGGTTCTCTTTCAAACCGTGGTGGCCTCGGCCCCGCTGACTCTGCCTTCACATTGCTCAATCCTGACGGGAACCTATCCCCCACTTCACGGAGTCCGCGACAATCTGGGTTACAGCCTGGGAGACTCTCCCCCAACGTTGGCTACGATCCTCAAGCAGGACGGCTATTCCACTGCCGCCTTTGTCGGCGCGGATGTACTCAACCCCCGGCGCGGGCTGAGCCGGGGCTTCGATACGTATTCGGCCCCCTTCCGGCGAAAGATGGGGCGGGACAACCCTCTGGTCTTCAATCTCCAGGACCTGCAGCGCCGGGCAGAGGACGTGGTTGGCGATGCGCTCGGCTGGATGTCAGCCCAGCCCCCACGCTCCTCGAAGCCGTTCTTTGTGTGGATCCATTTATACGATCCGCATACGCCCTACGGTCCCCCGCCGCGGTTCCGAGCCCTGCTTCGCGACCCCTACGACGGAGAGATCGCCTACGCCGACGACGCCGTTGGGAAGTTTTTCGGATATCTGAAGGAACACGCCCTCTACGATCCTACCTTGATCATCGTGGCATCGGACCACGGCGAAAGTTTTGGAGAGCACGGCGAATACACCCACGGGTATTTCATCTATGACACGACTTTACTCGTGCCGCTCCTCATCAAACCACCCCTGGGCGCCGGTGTTGGGCATCGCCACACCGACGCTCCGGTCCGAACCCTTGATATTGCCCCGACCGTACTCCAATTCCTGGGCATCGCTCCCCCATCGAGCATGCAAGGCCGTGGCTTGCTTTCCCTGATTCTCGGGAAGACCCCGGCCTCGCCGGCGAACGCGGCCTATTGCGAGACCTACTACCCGACTGAGTTTGGCTGGAGCGCGCTTCGGGCGTTGCGCAGCGGACGTTTCAAGTATATCGACGCTCCGAAGCCGGAGCTCTATGACTTGGTGGCCGACCCTCAGGAAACTCACAACCTCTATCAGACCAAGCGAGCCACGGCCCTTGAACTCAAATCGCAATTCGAGGGCCTTGTGGCGAGAGTCACACCCAAGGAGCCTCCTCTACGGGCTACTCCCTCTCCAGCAGATGTCGAACTCTTGGCTTCGCTCGGCTACGTGGGAACGTCGGACCCTCTCCCGGCGGGCCATCCGGCTCGACCGTTGGCCGATCCCAAAGACGAACTGGGCACGTACAAAATCCTTGTCTCGGCTTCGCAGATGGCCGCCGAAGGCAGGTGCGAGCGTTCCATCCCCTTGTTGACTCGCCTGACGCAAGAGCAACCAGCATTGTTTCTGGGTCATCTGACTCTGGCCAAGTGCGAGCTCGCCACGGGCAAGTACGAGGCTGCCGAGTCAGCTCTGGATTCCGCCGTTCGCCTCCGCCCGGACAATCTCGAAGCGATCTTCTACCAGGGCATCTGCCAGTTTGAGGAAGGCCGACTCCAGGATTCCTTATCCAGCCTCCAGTCGATTGCGCAACTCCTTCACGATGAACCCTATGTTCACTTTTATCTTGGCTCGATCTACGAGAGAGAGGGCATAGCGGAGCAGGCTTTGACGGAATTCCAAAGGTGCGCAGCCATTGATCCAAATTTCGAAGCTGCGGTCTTCAAAGTCGGGTATTACCTCGCCAAAAGCGGGAAGTTTCCGGACGCTGTCGCGGAATTCAAGAAAGTCATCGCCATGGATCCGGAAAACGCCTCGGCCCACCACAATCTGGCCCTTGCTTATGCGAAATCGGGCAATGATGCTGAAGCTCAATCCGAATTCGAGGTCGCTTGCCACCTCAAAGCTTCGTTCTGCCCTGCGCCTGACCAGCGGTGAGCCGACTTCGGCGAAGGTTGCGTTCAGCCGGGAGCCGCTGGGCGATGAGCTCAGGGCATTTGGTCAGAACCTGACAGAGCCGCCTCCAGGATCGACGGCGATGGGCTGAAATGCCGCGTGTCTGAGCTGGATTGCGTGGAAATTGCGCGCGGGGTCCTGGACACTTTGGGCACTCGATTTCAACTCGCTGCGCGCCTGGCAATATCCAAACACTTATGAAACACAGAATCGAAGTGCGATGCTGGTCTACCGCGGCGAGACTATGGGTCTTGGGGAGCCGGCTGCGAGTATCCGCCTGAAGGGACTCCGCCGCGGAAGCCAGGATTACGAGTACTTCTGGCTTCTTTCGCAGGCCAAAGGCGGCAGGGAAATCGTCGACGAGGCAGTGAGCACCATGCTGCACGGTTCAATCGGCGACAGCTTCTCTGGGAGCACCGGGCATGTGGCTCCCACGCTCCGACGAGTGGGACCGGATGCGCGTGAAGTTCGGGGAGGCGATCGAAAGGATGTGGAATCCCTCCTCATAACCCCCGAAAAACCGCCTCCGGCTGTCGAGGGAGGTGTGTGCGCGAACCGCAAGATTTTGACCATTTTCTGAACATGTTGATCAGCAAATTGAATTAGCCAGAGCGAAGAACTATGAGCACCTTAGGAGTGACTTCGGGGCCCCGGACGGATAGCGCGATCCAATGGCTCCTGGATGGAGACCCTGCCATTCGTTGGCAGGCCTTGCGGGATCTGGTCGGGGCTGCAGAACGTACGGTCGAACACGAGCGGCGAAAGGTAGCGCGCGATGGCTGGGGGGCGCGTTTGCTGGCTAGGCAAGACCCGGAGGGTACGTGGGCCGGCGGGCTGGCGTCGGACGGCGGGCTCTACTCGCCAAAGTGGATCTCGACCACCTATACCATGCTGATGCTCCGTGACTTCGGTCTACTTCCCAGCACCCGGCAGGCGCGAAGGGCCTGTAAGCTCCTTCTCGACGGAGGGCTCCAGTGCGACGGCGGTATCAACTACGGCCTCTGGGCAAAATGGACAGGCCGGAGCGAGACGTGCGTCACGGGGATGGTCCTTTCCATCCTCTCGCACTTCGAGTACGAAGACGACCGTCTCGACACCATTGCCAGCTACCTGCTAGAGCAACAGATGCCCGACGGCGGGTGGAATTGCCGGCGCTCGGCGGGTGCAACCCACGCTTCCGTCCACACGACTATCAGCGTACTCGAGGGCTTGCGACTCTACCAGCTACACCGCGGACGCGAAGTCCGGGAAGTGCGGGCCGCGCAGCGCCGGGGCCGGGAGTTCCTCTTGGTACACCGGCTCTTTCGCTCTCACCGTACCGGCGAAATCATCAAGCCTGTGTTCACTCGCTTCTCTTTTCCGCCCCGATGGCACTACGACATCCTGCGCGCCCTCGATTATTTTCAAGCCGTCAACGCGCCTTGCGACCGGCGGCTAGCCGAGGCAATCGACATCGTCCGTAGCAGCCAGCGCAAGGACGGGCGCTGGTCGCTCGAACACTCGCACAAAGGGAAGACTTATTTCGAGCTCGAACGCCTCGGCGCGCCGAGCCGCTGGAATACTCTGCGCGCGCTGCGGGTGCTGAGGTGGTGGGATCGGGGGGGCGTGACGCGAGAAGCGTGAAGCGCATTGGACCGCTCGCTGGCTACAGGGGCGTTGACCCGCGATAAACGCCGCAGCGCTTACGAGCCACATGGATGTGCTGTCGGCAAGCCGTTCAGGTGATCGCCCAGCCAATTTACCGACCGTGCTCCGGCTTATCCGCTTTGAACGCGACTCCGATTGAGCCCTCGTGGGCGACCGAACGAGCACAATCGCCGAAGAAAATCTCGTCTCTGTTATTGCCCTCCTCGCTGTGGGCCTCGACTTCCAACAGATGCTGCTTGTGTCGCACGAGCCCACAACTACCGAATTCATTTTGCAGTGACTATGCGGGCGTGCGCTTGAAGACGAGAACCCGTCGGGGGCGGTCCCTCGGGAGGTAGAGGCTGGGGCTGGCGCCGACCCTGCGGTAGCTGCGGTTGTTGCGGGATGTCAGGGGGCGCGTGCTCGGAGAGTGGAGCCGGATGGTCCCCTGCCGGCGGGGCCTTAGCCGCTTTGGGCGTGCCGTCAATCCCAAAGTCCCACACATCCAGGTTGAGTTTTTCCTGGACCAGTTCGGCGATCGCGTATTCCCCCATCGGGAGCGGCTGGGTCGGCTTGAGCTTGAACAGGCCCGGCGCGAGTTGTTCGCGCTCGACCGGCGCCGCCGATCGCAGCTCGCCGGACTTGCCTGCGCCGATGCCCGATTGAATCTTTTCCACCACGCGGGTTTCTTTGCTCGATTTCACAGGGACCAGTTCGGCCCTCGCGCCCCAGTCGTCCGCCGCCTGGATGTAGAAAGTAGGCTGCATGACGGAGATGCGCACGGCGGCCTTGGCTCCCGGCAGGACGACGAGGGCGCGATGCTTGAGCAGCGGGCCCGGCAGGGCCAGGCCGAGCGCGAGGCGCTTCTTGTCCGTCACGACCTCGCCCGAGGACTGGAGCATGCGGATCACACGCCTGCCGTCAAAGGCAAAGACACCCTCTTCCCGGGGCAGGTGGAAACCCGGCGCGATCTCGAACCCGGTATCCGCCTGCCGTTCGAAGCGCTCTTTGTCGAGTTCGCGCGCCTGCTCGAGTTCTTTACTCTTCAGGGTCTTGTCCTGCTCCTGGGCGCCCCGGGTGGCCTCGAAGTCCACCAGGGACGCCGGTATGTCTTCCCAGTCCGAGCGCTCGGCGCTGTAGAAGCGCACCCGGTCCCCGTGCACTTCGTAACTCTTCACGATCTGATAGGTGCCGTCCTTGAGAAAGAGCTTGACGTCGGCCCGAGCCATGCGTGGCCTGGCCAGCACACCACAAAGGCCCAGCGAAACCAGGAGCAGCGACACTCGGCGGCGCAACCCCACCATGCGAAGACCCTCAGAGGATTAGATGCTACCGCGGGTCCTATTAATAGCGCCATTCAATGCGCAAACCTTGGGCGCCAGTCGGAAGCGGGGCGCGGTGGAAGCGCGTGTCGCGGTGGATTCGCCTGCCTCGTGAGGCAGTCGATGTAAGGCTGCTTCGATCGAAGCAGCGGGCGGTCCTGCCGCATTCGCCCGCGGTCAGCGCCGTTATCCGGCGCAAGGGGCCCTTGACGCCAAGCTACGGACGGTATCAAAGCGATGGCCTTCCCAGTTCCGCCACCGCGTAAGCCGGCGGGACGGCGGGACGCGCCGGACGCAGCATTGCCTTCACTCGCGATTCGAGGCGCGCCAGGGCTGCGGAATGAAGCTGCGAGACGCGCGACTCGTCGACTCCCAGCTTCTCGCCGATCTCTTTCATGGTCAGGCCACGCTCGTAGTAGAGCGACATCATCAGGCGATCGCGCTCGGTCAGGCAGGTCATGGCGCGGTTCAAGATGGCCTTCTGCTCCCTGCGATAGCGCTGGTCAAAGGCGCTTGCTTGAGGGCTCGCCACGAGCGTTTCGGGATCCTGCTGCCTAAGCTCAGCGGCCTCCATAGGCCGAAGCCAGTCGACGCCCACGGGCTGAAGTTCCTGTACGGTGCGGTACCACTTCTTCAGGCTGACCCCGAGCGCGCCAGCCATCTCGTCGTCGCCGACCGGACGCCCCAATTTGCGCTCCAGCTCTCGGTAAACCTTCTCAGCGCCCTTGGCCTTCTTTCTCATGTCTCGCGAGGCCGCATCCAGACTGCGCAGGCCGTCGAGGATCGCGCCTCGGATGCGGTGTCGCGCGTAGCTTTCGAGCTTGACGTGTTTGCGCGCGTCGAACTTGCGGACGGCGTCGATGAGGCCCAGGACGCCCGCGCCGACCAGATCGTCCAAGTCAACGTGGGCAGGCAGATGCTCGCGCATCTGCAACGCCATCCGCTTGACAAGGGGGAGGAGCCGGACCATTAGCTGATCAAGCAGATGATCGGGGCGCTGGTCGCGGTCGGAATCACGGGTCCCGACCAGCGCCCGGCCGGGAGCGCCGGAATTCGGACTGCGTCGACGGCTGCCGTGCGGTCTCGACTTCCGCAGGAAGTTGGTTTGGGGGAGGCGTGGACTTGCTCCCTTGACTGCTCTCGTTCGCGCCGCTGCTCGAGCTCCCATTCTTTAGCCTCATTCCGGAAGAGGCGTTCGCGCAGAGGGTGACGCTCTTCGTCTTGGCAGCGAACTGGGCGCCGATCAGACTTCATCGCGGGCTTCCGTCAACCAGCCACACCTAACCGGCGGCGTGAGACCGTGCGCTTCGGCATAGTGTCCCGCTCACAGACCTTCTGTTTCGCTGCTCGTCTCTCCTGGCAGCAAGTGCCGTGCCACTGTTTCGGGTTATGGGAGCAAGGGGATCAACACGGATAGGGGCGGAGGTCGAGTTCTTGCGACGCGCTCGGCGACGGCTCCAGCCGGCCGGCCGAAGTCGGAGGCCCTTGCCGCGCCTTCGTGCAGCGCAACTGTTGGGAGTTCAGGGAATTGGGCGGAAGGGTCGAAGCGCCTGCAGGAACAAAGGCGGCACCGAGACCTTGGGTTGGGGGACTGGCAGCGCCCCTGATCGCCCGGATCATCCAGTACCTCGGTGCTGGTCGGCCCAGTGATTCTCGCGGGCGCAGACGGAAAAAGAGAGCGCAGCTTAACTGGCGAACCCGTACCAAAAGGGAACTAGTCCCGTTTTGGAACTCGTGGGCGAGCCTCCTCCCAGACCTCGATCCCGGCAATGCCGTTCTGAGCGATCCCGGACGAATCCACGGCGTCGCTCTTGTGACGCGCGCTTGGCCTTCTCCCGTTACGCGGCGCCGGCGAGAACGTGACGCCCTCGTCTAGTTGCGCGAGAGGGCGTGGTGCGGGTCGAGCACGAACTTCTTGGCGGCGCCCCGGTCAAAGTCCTTGTAGCCCTGTGGACCCTCATCCAGCGTGATCACGGTGACGTTGACGGCCTTGGCGATCTTGATCTTGTCGTAGAGAATCGCCATCATCAACTGCCGGTTGTACTTCATCACCGGACACTGGCCCGTGGTAAACTGAAGTGATTTCGCCCACCCAAGACCGATGCGAATACTGAGGTTGCCGAACCTGGCGTGCTCGTCCACGCCGCCCGGGTCCTCGGTCACGTAGAGTCCGGGAATGCCCAGCGCGCCGCCCGCCCGGGTGATGCCCATCAGCGAATTGAGCACCGTCGCCGGGGCCTCGCGCTTCGAGTCCGCGCCGTGACCGCGCGCCTCGAAGCCCACGCAGTCGATACCGCAGTCCACTTCGGGGACGCCCAGGATCTGCGCGATCTGCTCGGCGACCGTGGCGCTCTTGGAAACGTCAACGGTCTCGCAGCCGAAGCTCCGCGCCTGGGCCAGGCGCTCTGGAATCAGGTCGCCGACGATGACGCAGGCCGCCCCCAGCAGGTGGCAGGCCGCCGCGCACGCCAGTCCCACCGGCCCCCCTCCGGCAACGTAGACCGTCGAGCCCGTGGTGACGCCCGCGCTCACGGCGCCGTGATAGCCCGTGGGCAAGATGTCTGAGAGGCAGGTGAGGTCGCGGATCTTTTCCATTGCCTGGGCCTTGTCGGGGAATTTGAGCAGGTTGAAGTCGGCGTAGGGTACCATGACGTACTCTGCCTGACCGCCCACCCATCCGCCCATGTCGACGTATCCGTAGGCGGCCCCCGGCCGCGAAGGGTTCACGTTCACACAGATGCCCGTGGCGCGCTCCTTGCAGTTTCGGCAACGCCCGCAGGCAATATTAAACGGCACCGAAACCAGGTCGCCCACTTTGATGAATTCCACGTCTCGCCCGGCCTCGATCACCTCGCCCGTGATCTCGTGGCCCAGGATCAGTCCCGGCGGCGCCGTCGTGCGTCCCCGGACCATGTGCTGATCGCTTCCGCAGATGTTGGTGGAGACAATTTTCAGAATGACGCCGTGCTCGCACTTCCGGTTTCCCAGCGCCAGTTTCGGGAAGTCCATGCTCTGGACTTCCACCTTTCCCGGCCCCATGTACGCGATGCCTCGATTGCTTGCCATAAATTTTCCCTCCTTTGTTGGCATTGAAGACTGCGGGGAGGTCGACGCCTCCATTCGATGAGATCGTGACGACACTTCTATCTGGTACCCGCGGCCTTGGCTTTGGGCTGGACCGCACGCATTTAACCAAAACGTGACACCCTTTTCAAGACCTGTGTCCAGCTTCATTCTTCGTCCTGTCGTGATCCCTCGCCCGGCATGACGTTCACACCAGTGCGGCCCTTAACGCTTTTCCCAATCCTTGAGCAACTGTTCGATCTTCTCCCAGACTTCTTCACGAGCTGAGGCTCGATCCATGCCTTCCATCAGCAATTCGTCGTAATTCGTATGAGCGTGCCGCACGGAAGCGATCACAGCCAGCCTCAAAGCGTCCTCGTCAAGTGAGCGACCCGCGGCCGATCGGCCCACGCGCCCGCTTCCCCGAACCGCCGTGTGCTCAGCGATCCGGTGCGCTTCGCTCCGAGGGCAGCCGGGAAACAAATCGCGGATCTTGCCGGCCATCAGCTCGACCAGCTTCTCGTCGTAGTCACGCCGGCGCTGCTCTTCCCGCTCGCGGCGAGAGGCCCGCAGACCTTCATCGGAAAGACATTCCTGCTCCGCACGCGCAAGAGCGCCCTCCTGAACAAGGATTCCCTGTCGCTCGTAGCGCTTGCGCGAACGGCTGAAGCGGACCACAACCGCCGACAACGAACTGTGCTTCCTGGCGCGACGGGTGAGCGCGGCGTCGCCCCGGGGCAGGTAAACCAGGTGGTCCAGGTCGGCGCAGGCTAAGCACAAAGGTTGCCTTGCCTCCAGGATGAGAAACCTGCCGCTGGGCAAGTCGCTCTTGCACTGAGAGCATTGGGAGTCGCGCAGGGTCCAGAAGACAACGATCTCCGAGGGCTTGCCGGTCTCGGGCGCAGCGTCATCGTACGGCAACGTTGTCTCCTCCTCCTGACTAATGCTTCTTGAATTTCTTCCAGTCCTTCAAAATCTCCCGCGCCGCGTTCCGCCCTGACGCCCCCGTCAGACCCGAGCCCGGGTGCGTGCCCGACCCGCAAAGGTAAAGCCTCTGGACAGGCGTTCGGTAGCGCGCCCAGCCAAGCAGAGGCCGCATGGTGAAGAGCTGGTCGAGCGCGAGCTCGCCATGGTAGATGTGCCCGCCCGTGAGCGCGTAAGTCTCCTCGAGGTCGAGGGGCGTGATCACCTGCCGGTGAAGGATGAGGCCGGGAAGACCCGGAGCATACTCAGCGAGGGTCTTCACCACAGCATCGCCCAGAGCGTCACGCTGACAGTTCCAGTCCCCGCTCTTGAGCTTGAACGGCGCGAACTGCGCGTTGATGGACATGACTTGCTGTCCGGCGGGCGCAAGCGAGGGATCGGTGAGGGAGGGAATTGCGACGTCGAGGACAGGGTGGGGCGAGAACTCGCCGTACTTCGAGGCGTCGAAGGCGCGCTCGAGGTAATCGACCTCCGGGCCGATGTGGATGCGGCCCCCAAGCGCGGCGCGAGTCCGCTCGGCAAGCGCCTCACCCTGGGCCGCGCCCGCCACTGCCTCAATGGCGGTGAACGGTGGCAGCCCCGCCAGCGCCAGGTTCACCTTGGCCACGGTCCCCAAGCACCGGTAGTTTTGCATCTTGACGAGGAAGTCCGGGTCCAGGTGCACGGGATCGACCAAGCGCAGAAAGGTCCGCCGGGGGTCGGCACTCGAGACCACCAGCTTCGCGGCGATCTCTTCGCCACTCGAAAGCGCCAGGCCCATTACGGACCCGTCCCTGATGCTGATTCCCGCGACCTCGGCGCCGGTCCTGATTTCGGCCCCCGCCTCCGTCGTCGCAGCGGCCATCGCGCGCGCTACGGACCCCATTCCTCCTCGCGGGAACTCCGCTCCGCCCGCCGGATTCGCGTCCAACGCGGCTCGCAACAGCAGGACAGCGGTCGATCCCGCCGACGTCGGCCCGAGGGACGTCCCAAAAATCCCGCGCGCGGCGATCGAGGCCTGGAGCAGCTCGGTCTCAAACCATTCCCCGACCAGGTC
>QHZK01000472.1 GCA_003224635.1 Acidobacteriota bacterium
CGGGGCCCGCGTCGACGCCGACGAGTATGACAAGGCCAATCCGCGCGATTTCGTCCTCTGGAAGGCCGCCAAGGAAGGCGAGCCGTACTGGGACAGCCCCTTCGGACCCGGCAGGCCGGGCTGGCACCTGGAGTGCTCGGTGATGGCCATGAAGTACCTGGGCGAGACGTTTGACATTCACTCCGGCGGGACCGACCTCGCGTTTCCCCACCACGAGAACGAAATCGCCCAGAGCGAGGCGGCCACGGGGAAGCCGTTCGCGCGTTTCTGGCTCCACGCCGAACACCTGATGGTTAACGGCGAGCGCATGGCGAAGTCTTCGGGCAATTTCTACACGCTGCGCGACATGATCGAGCGAAACTATAAGCCCACGGCCATCCGATATCTTCTGAGCGAGGTCCCGTTCCGCAAGCCGCTCAACTTCACCTTTGACGGTTTGCACCAGGCGCAGAAGTCGCTCGAGCGCCTCCGCAACTTCCGTTACCGGCTGACGATGGAAAAGTTTCCGGCCGGCGAAAGCGCTGGACTTCGAGCGCGCGCCGAGGCTGCCCGACGAGCGTTCGAGGACGCCCTCGATGACAATCTGAATACCGCCGAGGCGCTGGCCGCCGTCTTCAACCTGGTGACGGACGGCAACACCGCCATGGACCGCGGCGAGTTCCGCGACGGCGACCGCGCCGCTTTCCTCGACGTGCTCGAACGATGGGACCGCATCTTCGCTGCGCTCGAAGACAACGACCACGCCAGGCTCCTGGAGTTTGGGCTTGCCAAACCTCGCCCGGCAGCGGTCGGCGCCCGGGACGACGGGGAGCACGGTGACGGCCACCAGCACGCCGTGCTGGTTGAAAGTCTGAGTGACCAAGAGATCGAAGAACGGATTGCCGCGCGCAAACTGGCCCGCGACAGTGGCAAGTTTGCCGAGAGCGATCGAATCCGCCAGGACCTCGCAAAATACGGCGTTATCCTCGAAGATACGAAAGCCGGAACGCGCTGGAAACGGAAGTGAAAAACATCTTTGGTTGCTCTTCCCCACGATCCAGAGCGAGATTCCCTTCGCTGCGCTCAAGGGCAAGCTTCGCTCCGCTGCGCTTCGCTCAGAATGACAGGCCTTGGGGTGCGCCGGATTTATGAAGTTGTGTATCAACTCTCCTCTGTTTCATCTTTCCTTGAGATGGCGCGAGCCTTCGCTTGACGTAAAAGGCAAAAGGAGAAAGAAAATCAGATGGAAAAGAGACCCCACATCAAGACCCGCCTTCCCGGCCCCGAGGCGGAAAAGTTCCTGGCGCTGGATCACCAGTTCGTGTCGCCGTCTTATCTGCGAGATTATCCCCTGGTGGTGCGGCGTGGAGAGGGGATGTTCGTCGAGGACGTGGACGGCAACACCTTCCTCGACTTCAACGCCGGCATCGCCGTCGTTTCCACCGGGCACTGCCATCCGGACGTGGTGCGCGCCATCCAGCGCCAGGCCGCAACCCTGATTCACATGTCGGGGACGGATTTTTATTACCCGCTGATGGCCGAGCTGGCCGCCAAGCTGTCTGCAATCACGCCGGGTAAATTCCCGAAGCGCGTCTATTTCGGGAACTCGGGCACGGAAGGCATCGAGGCGGCGATGAAGCTGGCGCGTTATCACACCAAGCGGCACCGGTTCATCGCTTTTCTGGGCTGCTTTCACGGCCGCACGTTCGGGGCGCTGTCTCTCACGGCAAGCAAGCCGGCGCAACGCCGGGGTTTCGGCCCGCTCCTTTCCGGCGTGTCGCACGTGCCTTATCCGAACCCTTATCGTTGCCCAATCGGCCGCGAAGCTCAGGGATGCGCCGAGGACTGCGCTTGCACGAGCTTCATCGAGAGATTGTTCCAGACCACCGCTCCCGCCGAGGAGGTGGCGGCCATCGTGGTAGAGCCGATCCAGGGTGAAGGCGGCTACCTGGTCCCTCCGCCGAGCTTTCTGCCGCGGCTGCGCGAGTTGGCGGACCGCCACGGGATTCTGTTAATATTTGACGAGGTCCAGTGCGGCATGGGCCGCACGGGGAAGATGTGGGCCTCGGAGCACTCGGGCGTTGCGCCCGATATTCTGGTGACCGCCAAGGGCATCGCCTCGGGGCTGCCGCTCGGCCTGATGGTGGCGCGCGCCGACCTGATGGATTGGGGCCCCGGCGCTCACGCTTCGACCTTCGGGGGCAATCCTGTGGCTTGCGCGGCGGCACTCGAGACTCTCAAGCTGCTTGAAGAGCGATACATCGCCAACGCCGCCCGGATGGGCGACTACATCCTGGGCCGGTTGGCGGACTGGCCCCGGAAGCACGCGATTGTCGGCGACGTGCGCGGCAAAGGACTGATGATCGGGATCGAGCTCGTGAAGAGCCAGAAAACTCGCGAGCCGCATCCCGACGCGCGCGCCAGAGTTATTCGCCGCGCCTTCGAGCAGGGCGTGCTGGTCCTCGGCTGCGGCGAAAGCACCGTGCGGATGATGCCTCCGCTAGTGGTGGAGCAGGAGCATGCTGATATCGCTCTCGAGGTGCTGGAGCGCTGCATCACTGAGACCGAGGGAGCGGGGAGTCGGGAGTAGGGAGTTAGGTGCGGAGCGGGCCCCGGATTCGCCGCTCCGCGTGTTGGGCATGAGCCTGTTCGCTCGGCTGATGTATCGCGCCTTGGTCTGGAAGGAGCGCAAGCGCACGCGGTGGACGAGCGACGCGCACGGGGCGCGCGCGGCCAGCGGCGAGCCGGCACATCTCAAGACGGGCAGACGCGGGGAGACCCTGGCTTACTGGTATCTCCGGCAGGCCGGGTACACCATCGTGGCGCGCAACCGGAGCTCACACCTGCGCGCTGGCGAGCTGGACCTCATCGCCTGGGACGGGCCGGTCCTTAGCTTCGTGGAGGTGAAGACTCGAACGTCTGCGGAAGGCGGAGCGCCGGAGGCTGCTGTTTCGCGAAGCAAGCAGAAGCGCATCGCGAAGACGGCGCGAGAGTACCTGCGGCGCCTGGGAAAGCGGCCGGTAGCTTATCGGTTTGATATCGTCAGCGTTTTATGGGACCCCAAAATCGGGTATCATATTCGGTTAATCAAAGACGCCTTCAAGGAACAGTAGGCAGAAGGCAGAAGGCAGTAAGCAGTAGGCTTACAAGGTGAGCGAGGCAACAGGAAGATGCGA
>QHZK01000089.1 GCA_003224635.1 Acidobacteriota bacterium
GGTTCAACCGGGTGACGCAGGTGTCTGCAACGGCGCAGCGTTCGTCGAGCGACTTCTCGCTGGCCACCGAGATTTTGTCCTTGGCGTTGTCCTCATCCTGCCAGGCGTCGACAGGGTGCGCTTCCTGAATGTACACCACGTAAAAGGCCGCGCGGTTCCGGTACTCGTCGTAGAGCTTGTTGAGCGCGGGGACCTCCCGGCGAAAAGGCGGTCAGGTGTAGCTTCCAAAGATGAGCACCACGGGCTGGCCCCGGAATGACGCGAGCCTGACGCGCGACTTCTTGTTGTGAGCGGGCAGGTCGAAGTCGGGCGCCGCGTCGCCCGGCTTGAGCCGTCCGGCGCGGGCGATGAACCAGAGCCGCTTGAAGGGAATCACGACGAACGCGGGTTCGGGGACGCGCCGCATGACTTTGCCGAACAGTGTTGGGTCACCACCACGACGGCGATCTTTTGCAGTGTCCTCATCGCTTATTGCGCGCGGTAGCGCCGGGCTTCAGCCCGGCATCGCGTGTCATCAAGGCGTGCCGCCCGGAAAGGGCGGCGCGCAACTGCTCGTGAGGAGCTCGGACTAAGTCAAATCGAGCGGAGTGAGAAGCCCCTCCACGTTAGTCTCATCCACAATAAGGCCGAGTTGTTGCTCTCGCAAGCGCTCGTGCTCATCGAAGGCTTGGAACAGGCGCATCTTGGCGGCGGCGTATTGTTCGGTCGAATCGAGATCGCGTCCGTGGGCTTCGCGCCAGGCCGCGAGCGCCCGGTCCGCCACAAACACCTTCAGCGTAAAGGGCGGATGCTGATCGGCGATCACCACAAAGGTGAAATCACTTCCCAGACCCTGACCCTCCGGCCGCCGGACCCGCCGTCGCGCCTCGAAAAAGTATTGGTAAGAGACGCCCGTCTCACCCGTGTAGGTTTTGTAGCGGCGACCGGTCTTCACCGAAAGTTCCCTCCGAGCGCCGCGCGCATCAGTTCTCGATTCTCGATCGAGAAAGGTTCAGAGAGGGGTCGCCAACCCCCGGCTCTCTTCATGCTGTGGGCTCAATGCTGCGGGAACATGTAGGACTCGAGCATATCGGCGCGCTCCTTGTGGTCCGAGGCGATCACCTTGAGCAAGTCTTTAGCGGAGATCAACCCGCGGAATCCCGCGTTAGGGTCGACGACCAGCAGGTGGAAGATGCGGTGCTTTTCCATCAGGCGCAGGCACTCCTCCAGCGACGCCTCGGGAGCGATGGTCACCAGGTCGGTGCTCATGATTTCCGATACCCGCATCCAGGCCGGGCACTTGTTCTCGGCCGCGACCTTCTCGGAGACGTCGCTTTGCGAGACGATGCCGACCAGAGCGCCGCCCGAGTCCCGCACGCCGACGGCGCGGACCTTTTGGTCGCGCAGGTAGCGGGCGGCGTCATGCACGGTGGCGGAGTCCGAAATCGAAAAAACCTCGGTCCTCGTCGAGAGCAGGTCGCTGACTTTCATCGGTCCTCCTCTTTCAGTTGCTTCAGTTAGGAGTTCGGCGTTCGGAGTCTTCTGACCCTGCTGAGCAACTCCGAACTGAACTGACAACTGCGAATAACTGCCACCATCTTTTGTCGCGGTCACGGACGGTTTTTGTCGGGGCTGCGGAGGAACAGGGCGCGGCCGGCGCCGAGCTCGATGCGCGTGACATGATCGGGCAGCGTGAAAGGCTTGCTCAAGTCGATCTTGTAGCGCTGCTGGAGGTAGTTTCGGACCAGCCAGTCGAGCAGCGCTTGAGGGACCGCGTTATTGCCGATGGAGGCGCTCTCGATGGTCACTTTTCCCTGACCGCTCCTTGTTTCCAGCTTGCCCGTGGCGTTCACCCGTTGCCGGCCCGAGAAAATCGAGGTCATAGCCCGGGTCGCCCAATCGTCGGCCTTTGCCGCCTGCTGATTAAGCTGGTCAAAATCGACCTCGGCTGCGCCCGAAACGCGGTCGGAGGTGATGTGGACCTCGGGGTCGTGAACGGCGGGCGGCAAAAAGCTTTGGCCGCGATACTTCAGATAAGAGTTGGCTTCGGTTTCAGTGATGATGACGGGCCCGAGCGACTTCGCTGTGTTCGGAACGGGAGTCGCGAGCAGCCGCATCTTCTCTTCGAGCGCCTGAGCCGCCGCCGGAGACACCTCGACGTCCGCTTTCGTCGCCGGCGAGCCTCCGTCACGCGAACTACGAGGCCAGGGCGCGATCCAGGCTGGCATCAGCAGAAACAGCGCCGCAACCTTGGTGGCCGCCACAATAGGCGAACGGTTGCACGCGTACTTCATCCTTACCCTTCGACCGCTGTAGCGGTGCTCTATGAGCGCCGGAGGCGGCGGTCCCTTCCAGGGCAGGCTTCGACCGCCGCTACAGAAGAGCGTGAATTACCCTATCAGTTCCCGGACGGGCTTGAGCGGGAAATCTGCACGGCCGGTACAATGGCGAGGCGATTCAGAGGTCCCGCCAGATGAACGTCGACCGGGAGCGTGCCCGGACTCAGGCGCCCGTCGTTCGTCTGCCCCGGGCCAAGCGCTTCCAGGCTCTGCCAGCGGCGGGCCAGGTGGCTGAGATCAGCGTGGACTCCGAGATCGAGCGTCCCGTCGAACCCATAATCGCCGCTCAGTTCGA
Source organism: Acidobacteriota bacterium (assembly GCA_003224635.1). Lineage (GTDB taxonomy): Bacteria > Acidobacteriota > Terriglobia > UBA7540 > UBA7540 > QHZK01. The sequence goes on from QHZK01000089.1 coordinate 2,614, forward strand.
GTCGAGCGCCTCCTAGCTCCACTGGCGTTTCTGCCAGCAACACGTGCTGGCTGCGGACCTGGAGCGCTATCGCGGCGGAGCGGATCGCGACACCCTTTCGGGCCGGCTCGAGCGTTCCCAGGCCACCCTCGCGCGCCAAGGCTTCGAGAGGGTCAAAGTCGCCGAAGGAGACCGCTTTCAGGCTCAGTGACGCCTGGCCGCGCAGGTTGGGGCCGGTCTCTTCGCGCGTCAAGCCGCGCGTCTCAAAACGTCCAAACCCGGAAATCGACCCTTTCAGTTTTCGAAGAGCGGCGGGCAGCCGAGGCGCTACGCTCTGCAGGTTGGCCTCTTCGAGCGCTACTTCGCCAGCCCACCGTGCCGGTTGCGCCGTGAGGTCAGCCTCTACTGCGCCCCGCCCGCGTCCGCCTCCGGTGCGAAAAGTCGCGTCTCGAAGCCGAACGACGCGTTCCGAGATTTCAACCGCGGCCCGAAAGTTCTGAAGCGCGAGAGATCGATAGGCCAGCGCGGAAGCCATGAACAGGCCCTTCGCGTTAAGCGAGCCGAAAAGATTTGAGGCGGCGGTCCGGCGCGGAGTAAATGAGCTGAGTCCCGGAAGGCGGTCGAATATCGAGGAGGGCGGCGTGTGACCCAGAGCCTCGAACCAGAGGGCTCCCTGCTCCAGGCTCAGCTTGTCCGTGCGCACCTCGAACTTCCAAGGTCGCCTGGATCCGCCTTCGTGCTCCAGCCTGCCGGCGAACGTGTTGTCGCCCAGCGCAGCGACGACCGGCGAGGCAACGATCCGCTCCCCGCTCGACTCGATCAGAGCGCGTGAAATGATGAGGGGCTCGCTGAGTCCCGGTACAAGCAGGCGTGCGCTGTCGACTTCGATGCGGCCTTCGAGCAGCGGCCGCGCTGGCGGCCAGACCAACCCGGCAACGCGAAAAGCGCCGGCGGCGGTCCCGTCCTCGGCCTCGAGTCCCTGGGCTCTATGGAAGCCGATCGAGCGGGCGAGACGCAACAATTCCCTGAGCGGAAGAGCATGGGCCGAAAACGTCAGCTCGTAACGGGGAGCGCCGCCTTCTTTCGAGGCTGCTCCGGCCTGTGAAAAGCTCTTCGTTGCGGCGAGGCGCCGCCGTCTTCGTTCCCTTGCGGGCCCCGGTGGACGCGCAGTATATGCATCCGGGGCATCCGCCCCGGGCTCACCTTGGCCGACGGCGCCAAGCGTGCCTTCTGCAACCAGTTCGACGCGAGGCGTCAGAGCGATCCTGACCGGAGCGAGCCGGACTCCCCTGCCGTCAATCAGAAAGAGGGCCTCGGGAACCGGAATTCTCGTCCAAGGCGCACTCAAACGTACGTTGCGAGCTGTCATCAGCCCGCCGTAGCGCCGACTGGACCAGGGCCCCTGAACGGCCACGATTCCATCTACGCGTCCGGACGCGCTATAGGTGCTTGAGCCTCCCCAAAAACGGCGGCTGAGCGCCACGAGGTCCTGCAGTCGTGAATCGTCAAAAGCGATCGAGAGGTCGAGCTCAGGGGAAACCGGAATCTTGTCCACCGAGCCGGCGAGGTGAAGCCTCGAGTCGGCGAACGAAAAGCCCATATCTTCGACTGTCACGCGACCTCGGCGACGGTTAAACTCGCCGCGCACATGAAACCTAACGGGTGTCGAGTCCGACGGCGGCGCCAACTCCCAATGGTGAAGCTGCCCTAGTTCGCCATCGCCCTCAAGTTCCAGGATGCGGGCTGACCCCGAGAGGTGCAGAGAGGCGTCGAGCACACCGTAAATCTCCGGGTTGTGACTGGTCACGAGTGGGACCCAATCATAGAGGAGCGACTTCTTGGTTCGCAGTGTCGCATCGACCGGGCCGTCGAGATGTCTGCCCGGCGTCCAGGTCCCTTCGAGTTCCAGCGTTCCCGGCGAAGGCAGCGAGAGGTCGGTGCGGACGGGGCTGCCAGTCAGGCGGAACCGTAAGAGGCCACGCGCGTGGTCGAAATTGAGCCGCGCGCCGAGATCAGTGATGGCGAAGGGCTTCTTGTCTTCGCGGACTTTGAAGTTGATCCGCGCTGCGTCGGCCTCGAGGTCCAGGCTGCCCGCCGTCTGCGCACGGCCGCCTGCGACGGCGAGAGGCGAGGCGATCCCGCTATCCAGAAGCAGGCGCTCCACGTTCCACTCCCCGCCGGAGTTGCGCACCACGTTGAACGTCGGACGGTTGAGGTGCAGTCGGGCAAAGTCGATGCGAGACCGCCACAGACTCCGCCAGCGAAGCTCACAATCAATCCGCTCCACCCGGGCGAAGGGTTCGGAGCCAAATGCCGGGTCCTCGCGGACCAGGGCGTCGGCGATGGAAAATCCGGGACGGGGGAGCAGGTGAAAGGCCACCGCGCCGAAAGTCACCGGACGCTTCAGCGCCCGCTCGAGTCCCGCCTCAAGCCGCCGGCGGTAGCGCTCGGCGCTGACGAATAAAGGCAGGAGCCAGGCTGCCAAGCCCGCCAGCGCGAGGGCGACGAACGCTTTTCGAGTGTACCGGTGATATGAAGGTGTCATCGTCGCACTTCGATTCGCTGCCAAGCGCTCGTCGCCCTTCCCGTAGCGGCGCTCGAAGCCTGCCCTGTAGGGGAGCGCCGAAAGGCGGCGGTCATAGACCGCCGCTACAGTTAGGCCGGCCGGTCCTATGCTCTGCGATCATCAATAGAAGTAGCGAACAGACGCCCGCGCTCCCAGCCCCAAGGGCGAGACGCCGCTCGCTTCCAAGAGAAGTCAGCGCACAAACTTGAATGTGCGGCGCCAGCGCGTCTTCGGGATAAAATGGACGATCAAATCCACGGTCTGAGATAATCGGTCCGCGAGCGACGTACGCGAATATTCGCCCTGCGGCGTCTCAAAAGACCAGTAGATCAGGAGCGGGCGGCCGGAGATCAGCTCGCGCGGCACGAGGCCCCAAAATCGGCCGTCCCAGCTACGCTCGCGGTGGTCGCCCATGACAAAGTACTTGCCGGGCGGCGCCACCAGCTCACCGTCCTGGTCGACGTACTTCGAAATCTCCGCTGACCAGCGGGGCGTCAGGTACTCATCGCCGTCTGGAGGAGGGAAGTCGTCGGTGGGCTGCGGCGGATCGGGAGGACTGCCGTAGTTGACAAAGGGTTCCTCCACCCGCTGTCCGTTCACGAACACCTGGCGGTGCACCAGTTTCACGCGGTCGCCCGGGACCGCGATGACCCGCTTCACGAAGTACTCTCCCGGCTCCTGGGTCTGGTCGTCGTAAGGATACTTAAAAACGACTACGTCATCACGATGGACTTGCTGGTAGGGAAGAAGATGGTCAAGCGCGGGCGCGTGCGCCGCAAAAGCAAATTTGTTGACCAGGAGGTGGTCGCCGACCAGGAGGGTGTTCTCCATGGACCCGGTCGGAATCTTGAAGGCCTGCACCACAAACGTGGTGCCAAACACCGCCAGGATCACAGTGACGACCAGCGATTCAAACGTGTCACGGAGGCCCGATTTCTTGTAGGGATCAACCATGCAGTTCCGCTTTCTTTCTGATCAGCGCGAGCAGGTTTCTGGCTGCCTCTTGTTCCGCCACCTTCTTGCTTGCTCCGCCGCCTAGGGCCCTCCAATTTTCGCCCGCAGCGGCCTCCACAGTAAAGGTCTTTCGATGCTCGGGACCCTCTTCGTTTGCCACACGATAAGTGGCAAGGTGGAGGTGCTGCGCCTGAAGATATTCCTGCAGCGCCGACTTGTAATCAATCGAAAGGAGCTCATCGGCCTTGGCGCCGAGGTCTGCGGGCAGGATAAAGCGTTCGACGAACGCTTGAGCCGCCTCCAGACCCCCATCACGATAAAGCGCGGCCAGCAAGGCTTCCACCGCGTTGGCCAGGAGGGCAGCCTTGGTCTGGCCTCCCGTCTTTTTCTCGCCCCGTCCCAGCCGCAGGTACTTTCCTAGTTCGACAGCGCCTGCAACCTTGGCAAGATGCTCCGCCGAAACCAGCCGGGCGCGCGCCCGGGACAGGCTTCCCTCGCTGTACTGCGGAAACGTGTCAGCCAAGCGTACGCTAACCAGAAAATTCAGGACCGCATCACCCAGGAATTCCATCCGTTCGTTGTCGCGGACGCGGTCGGAGGCTTCCCGGGCATACGAGGAATGAGTAAGGGCTTCCAGGAGGAGTTGACAGTTACGGAACCGATACGAGAGATGCGCTTGAAGACTCTTGAGGGAAGGTTTCGCCATGCATGGGGGCCATTTCAGTCAGTCAGTTTCTCCGTTGGTCAGTTCTGCAGTTCTTGCTGACCGGCGAAATATTGAGGACCTGAAATTCTGAAATACTGACACACTGAAATACTGACAAACTGAAATACTGACTACGGCTGCTTTGCCGGCGGCTGGGAGGCTGCAGCCTTCCTCTTTTTCAAGTCCTCGATTTTCTGATCGGCGTAGGTCTGGATCGGCCCCCCCTGTCCGGTCTGCGAAGCTTTGGTAAAGGCGTCGATGGCCTCATCGACCTTGCCGTCCATGGAATAGGCTTCCCCGAGTCGGAAGTAGTCCTGAGGATTGGGCTTCTCGGCGGTCGCCGTCGCCGTCTTGTACTCCTGCTCAGCCTTGCCGAGCTCCTCCTTGTCGGGACCTGTCAATCCCTCTGAGGAGCGCTGCAAGTGAACCATGCCCAGCGCCGAGTGCAGGTCGCTGCTCAGGGCGTCCTTGCGCTTTTTGAGCTGGTCGTCCGTTTCATTGGGCTGCTTGGGAAACTGCGGGCTCGCAATCATCTGAAGAGCGTCGTTGGCGTTTTTCTCGGCTTCGGCCAGTCTCTTGTCCTTGTCGGTGGCGCTGGCGCCCTTCATCGCCTGAGGCGTCGGCAGGAGATCTGCTAGTATGATCAGGGTCATTAAGTTATCGGGCTTCAGCTTGATGCTCTTTTCGCCGTACTCGATCGATTTCTCGACGTCACCCTTCAGTTGGTAGGCGCTCGCCGCGAACATATCCGCATACGATAGCATGGTGCTGTTCGGATGCTTCTTTTCAAAATCGGTGGCGAGCTGAATAACCCGGTCGGGGTCGAGACCCGTGCTCGCTTCGCTGCGTAGAGCTTCAAAGTCATCCGCTTCCTGCTTGGTCGGCTGAGGCGCAGTTGACGCGCCTTGCTGCCCCTGCTGACCCGCCTGTCCTTGTTGCCCCTGTTGGCCCTGCTGGCCTTGGCCCTGCTGACCCTGGCCTTGTTGGCCTTGCGCCGGCTGCTGTTTCACGCCGGCGAGCGCCGGGCCGCAGGCCAGAACGGTCCACGCGATCGCAATCATCAACGTACGCAAGACTTTAGCGGCTGATCTTTCCCAATGGTTGGCCATAGTTGGCACCCTCTCCGAAGATTTAGTCGCCTCATTAGTTCGAGCCTACAAGAAAGAGTTTGTGCTTGTCAACGCTCGGTCCGCCGGAATTCGAAAGTGGAAAATCGAAACTGGAAATTCGAAACTCGAAAATCGAAACTCGAATGACGCGCGGCGTTGATTTGAATATCGTAGAGACAACAGATTCTTCTCGGCTGGGGATGGCAGGAGCAAGGGTTGTCGCGCGGGAGTCTCCAATCTCCAGTTTCGAATTTCGAGTTTCTGATTCTCTCACTTCGATCCGAACTGTCTCTGCAGGCCGCTCTCGACGGCCCGCAGGGCATCAGGATAAGCGGCTGCCGTCACCGACGCGGCGCGGTACTGCTCGAGCGCCTGGTCGCGCTTGCCCTTCAAATCGTAGAGTCGCCCCAGGTAAACGTGAGACCACGTGACCAGGCGCACGTCTCGCGCCGCTTCGAGCGTCTTCTGAAAGTATTCCTCGGCGAGGTCCGGTTTGCGCGTGTTGCTGGCGATCGCCGCCATGCCGTATAGCGCGCGTTCGCTCTTGGCATTGCTCGCGAGCACGCTCTCAAAAACGGCCCTCGCCTCCTTATACTTCGCCTGATAGATCAGGTTGTCGCCTTGGTTGAGCAGCCTTTCCTCCGCCGAGAGCGCGGGCGCCTGCTTCTCGGCCGGGGCCGGGGCGGGGGCGAATTTGACCGACGCCAGCCTCTGGGTTTCTTCGTCGGGGTCAATGCCCAGAATCATCTGTTTATAAAACAGGTTCATCGACGCATCCTGCCGCTCGTAATCCGCCAGGGCCTGGTAAAGGTAAGGCGCCAGGATCAGTCCTTCGGCCGCCAGCTCCCGGATGCTCCTTTCGGCTTCGGCCTTCGGGTGTTTGTCCATTCGCAGCTCGACGGCGCGGATCAGGCACTCGGTAACCAGCAGGGAAAAGTCTTCTTTGAAATCGCTCGCCAGCGCGGGCGCGTTGCGCGCCAGTCCGAGCAAGCCCTCTTTTTGGTGGATCTCGACCGCATACTTCAGCGCCAGACCATCCAGCAGGAAATGAAGGTACTGGTGCCGAATCTCAGCGAGCTTGAGTTCCTTCGATGGCGTTACCACCAGGTAGTAATTCTGGCCGTAGATTCGCGCCTGCACCTGGTTCGGTGCCGCGAGCAGGCTTAAGTAAATGTTATAGGTGCGTCCCATATAAGCGCCACTCGGGAACCGCAGATAGGCGTCAGAAAGCGTCACGCTGTTTCGCACCGGGTCGCTGTAACGCAAGACCTCAGCCTGGAACCGCGGCTGCACCCGCGCCCACAGGTCGGCGAGGTTGCCTTCCTGGTAGAAACGCTTGAGCAGCGGAATCAGGCCCGCCACCGCCTTCGCGTCTGGCGGCAGGTCCTGCGGCGGCACCGTGGGCTTGAAGTCCGGCGGGGGACCCAAGAGCAGCGCCAGTGAAACATATTGCCCGAGGTCTGCCACCGGATCGTTCACTTGGTGCGCCGCATAGAACTTCTTGAGGTCGGCCAAGGCGGGGTAGCTCTTCCGGGCCAGCTCTGCGCGCACCTGTTCGCGCGTCCTGTTGCCGGAGTCGGTCGCAAGGCCCGCGTCGTAGCCCGCTGCGTTCAGCGCCGCGAGCGCGCAAAAGAGCTGTTCGTTGCCGTCCAGGATGACGTTCCCTGCTTGCTGGCCCGAAGCGGAGCGAGCCACAAGGAGGCACGCCAGCAGGAAGCTCAGGCCGATTTTGGATTTTGGATTTTGTGATTGGCGGATTGCGAGATTCAGCGCCAGAAACCGTGGAATGGAAACTCGAAATTGGAAATTCGAAACTGGAGAGTCGAAAATCGGAATCTCCTGTCGTATGCACTAAGCTATTTTACAATGTTTCATTTGCAAACTGGATTAGAAATCCCAGGCTCCGAGCCCCAAGGATCGGCAAAGTCTGTTCAGCTTTGCTGACACATTTTCGAATCGGGAATTAAGGCTGAGGGAATCTCACGAGGGACGAGCCGTGGGATCCAGTTTCGAGTTTCTAATTTCGAGTTTTCCAGGCTCACCCGCGGACTGTGATTCGCCTCAGGGACAGGACCACTTGGCCGTCCGTCGGCCTGCCAAACATGGTGGCGGGACGAAACTGGCTGAAGTACATCAACCGGTCCAGGCGATAGGTCAGTTCGGGCGAGTGCTGCCCGGACAGAATTTTGTAATCCATCACCCGGCCTTCGGCGTCGATGTGCGTGACCAGGACCACGCCCTGGTCTCCGGTATTGAAATCCAGGGGCGCAAGGGTCTGCACGCGTGGCGGCGTGACCAACTGGATGGGGATGTCCGGAATATTGGCCGCCGGCGTCACCCGCCACTCCATGATCAAGCCGAAACAGATGATCGCCGTGAGCACCACGCCCGCAGACGCCGGCAGCAGCACCGGGCGCAGCGCGTTTTCGAGGTGCACCCGCAGACGGCCGAGCAGGTTCCGGTGTAGTTCCTGCGACAAGCTGACGCGCAGCTTTAAGGCGTACGTCTGCGCGACGCGCCGGCGCGGCAGCGTGCGGAGGTCAGCCTGCATCGCCTGCCAGCGTTCGAGTTCCTCGCTGCAGGCGGAGCAATAAGAAAGGTGATATCGGAGCGACCGCAGCGTCTCCTGGGAACACGCGCCGTCCAGGTAATCCGAAAAGTGGCCGCGAATTTCCTGGCAGAATTCGAACATCTCCCTTTCCCTCAGCCCCGAACACCCAACCTCGAAATCTTCCGGCGCAGCAGTTCCCGTCCGCGCATCAAACGGGATTTCACGGTACCTTCCGCCACTCCCAGCACGCGCGCGATTTCCTCGTAGGACAATCCCTCCATCTCGCGCAGGACGACCACGGTCCGGTAAGGCTGGGCGAGGCTGGCCAGCGCGCGCTTCACCAGGTCCTGGCGCTCCGACTGCTCGAGCACCTGATAGGGCGTTTCAGCGCGACCATCGGCGAGCGAACTGACCGGCTCGGTCGTGCTTTCCTCGAGCGAGAAGGGTTCGCGCCGGTGGCGCCGAATCCGGCTGCGCCGGTGGTTGGACGCCTCGTGCACGGCAATCCGGTAGATCCAGGTCTTCAGGCTGCTTTCACCGTGAAAGTGGCGTACCCCCCGGAACACCTTGAGGAACACGTCTTGCAGCACGTCGGCGGCGTCGGCGTTGTTCTCCACGATGTGCGCTATGAGATTGAAGACGGGATCCTGATACAGCTTCAGCAGGTAGGCAAAAGCATCCTCAGAGCCCGCCTGCAACTCTTGAACGAGTAGAGCATCCCCAGTGAGCGGAACAGCACGGTCAAGCGCCAACTCGCCTAGCGCGCCGAATTGCATCAAGCGCGAAGTGCTCATCCACTTCCAACATAACAGTTCCCAAGCGGAACTGCAAGCGCACATCAACCGCGGCAACCGCGGCCCGGGCACCTGCGAGTAGTGGGCGAGTTTGCTTGGCGCCCCTGGCCTCACCGGCGTTTTCCGCGTTCAGCCCAGCGCGGCTACGGGGGAACAGTCGCCTCCATTCCGCTTCGTCCCCCCTTGACACCAACACTTTCAGCAACACCTCGCAAGACACCGCGACTGATGTGTTTGTTCCAGAAACAGCACCTGACCGTGATTTCCCGAATCAACGTCCCGGAATCAAGCGTCGGATTCGGGTCAGGCGAGGCAGAGTCTCCGCAAGAGGTTTTAGCATGATGGCGCATGGCGGGGACTGGAGAGGCTACGGAGGCGTGGGCGATTACCGCAACTCGAACGGCAACACCGAAACGGTGATGAACGAGGCCCACAAGATTCGCGATCCCCTCTTCGATTCGCCGCGCGCCGACGCGGTCGATACGGCCGAGACATTCGATTGCGTCGTAGTGGGCGGCGCGAATCAGCGGGCTCGCCGCGGCAATCTTCGTAACTGGACCATTTATTTCTTATAGTACTCGGCGTTGATGGGCGTGAAGTTCTGCCACTTCTCCGGCAGGTCGTCCAAGGGGAAGATCGCTGACACCGGGCAAACCGGGACGCAGGCGCCGCAGTCGATGCACTCGATGGGATCAATATAGAGCTGCGGAACGTCCGCAAAATTCGCCTCGTCCTTGCGCGGATGGATGCAGTCAACCGGGCACACGTCCACGCAAGCGGTGTCTTTAGTGCCGATGCAGGGTTCTGCGATTATGTAGGCCATATCTCACCATCCTCCCCTTGATCTCCGTCGCCACGGTACCAGACTGAGCGACATAAGTTGTGCCCCATTCCGCTGTAGCGGCGGTCTGTGACCTCCGGTTGGGGGCTCTATGAGCGTCGCTACAACTTCTGTCAATGTGCTTAGTAAAGTCTATGCTGGACGATCCCCGAACTGCGACGACTTAAGTCGTGGCCAGACAAGTATCTGGTGGGTGGTCGGTGGGGCCGCGCGCCAACCTCAGTCTGTTCCGCCCGACATGCTACCTACAAGCTATCACCTGCTGCTCTTCGCCCTTGCCCGTCTCTTATCGCCAGCTTAAGATGGGCCATGGCCGCTTTGGACCCGGTTGAAACCCTGCGTCGCGTGCCCTTTTTCACCGTGCTCCCGTTGGACGAGCTCCGGTCGCTGGCTGCCCACTGCGTGGTCCGGCGACTGCGCCGGGACGAGATGCTGTT
>QHZK01000471.1 GCA_003224635.1 Acidobacteriota bacterium
CGCGAGATGCTGGGAATCTCGCTGCAGGAGACGCGCCTGAGGGATAAACTCACGGTGAGGGAGACCTTGGAGCTTTTCGCCAGCTTCTATCGCCGCCCGCGCTCGCCGGCGGAGGTCATGGAAGAAATGGCGCTGACCGAAAAGGCCGACAGTTGGGTAGGGAAGCTTTCGGGCGGTCAGCGGCAGCGCCTCGCGGTCGCCACGGCCTTGATCGCCAATCCCAAGATACTCTTTCTCGACGAACCCACGACGGGCCTCGACCCGCAGAGCCGCCGCCAGCTTTGGGACATCATCCGTCAGTTTCAACGCCGTGGCGGCACGGTCTTATTGACCACGCACTACATGGACGAAGCGGAGCGGCTTTGCGGCCGCATTGCCATTATCGACCAAGGCGGCCTGATCGCGTCCGGCACCCCGGCGGAGCTGATCGAGCGGCTGGGAGGCCATCACAAGGTGGAATTCGATGCTACAGGCACGGGCGCGAGCGCGCCTGAGGCCTGGCATTCGCTGCCGGGCGTCGAGGCGGTCCACCAGGAGGACGGCAAGGTGGTGCTGAGCGTGCGTGAGCCCCACGAGACTATTCCCGCGCTGCTCGAGGCCTTAGAGAAACAAGACGCGGAGCTGTTGCACCTGACTACGCGCCAGGCCACGCTCGAGGACGTATTCGTGAACCTCACCGGGCGCCATCTGCGCGGGGACTAAGTAAGGAGGAAGCAGTGGCCGATCTGAACACCGAAGTCTCGGTCCCGCCGGTGCGTGAAGCGCCGCTGGCGGTGACCCAGCCCGAAAACGGCCGCTGGGCCGGTTACCGGCAGCTCGTGGTCACAGGCCTGAAGATTTTGAGGCGCGAGCCGGAAGCCATTTTCTGGGTGTTCCTTTTCCCGATCTTCCTGGCCTTAGGTCTGGGGATCGCCTCCCGCAATCGGCCGCCCGAGGCGAGCCGCGTGGCGATTGTGTCGGGCTCGGGCGCCGAGCGCGCTCTTGACCTGCTGAAGGGCGCTGCCGAAAAGGGGTCCGTGCGGGCTCGGGTGCTTCCGGCGGGAGACGCGCTGAACGGATTTCGCCTGGGCAAATACGACCTGGTGATGACGCCGCGGCCCGACGGCAGCTTCGAATATCGGTACGATCCGGCTCGTCCGGAGAGCGTGCTGGCTCGAGCGGCCGTGGACGATACGCTGCAGGCCGCGGCCGGGCGGAGGGACCCGCTGCCCACGGCGGCGCGCGTCTCGAGCGAGCCCGGCTCCCGCTACATCGACTTCCTGGTGCCGGGCCTGCTGGGCATGAACCTTCTGGCTTCGGGGATGTGGGGCATCGGCTTTGCGCTGGTCGAGATGCGGCAGCGCAAACTGCTCAAGCGTTACGTGGCCACTCCCATGCGTCGAGGCGATTTCCTCCTGGCGCTGGCCAGCACGCGGCTGATCATGATGCTGCCGCAGCTCGGCTTGCTGCTGGGGTTTGGCGTGCTTGCGTTTCACATGCGAATCGTGGGTTCGTGGGCCTCGATCCTTATCATCAGCGCGATTGGTTCGCTGGCCTTCGGCGCCATGGGTCTTCTTACCGCCAGCCGCGCCGAGAAGATCGAAACTGCCAGCGGCCTCATGAACCTCGTCATCATGCCGATGTGGATTCTTTCCGGGGTCTTCTTCTCTTACGAGCGTTTCCCCGCTGTGATCCAGCCCTTGATCAAGGCGCTGCCGCTGACCGCGTTTAATGACGCCCTGCGCGCGATCGTGCTCGAGGGCGCTCCTTTGGCCGCCCAGACGGCCCGCCTGCTGGTCCTGTCTGCGTGGGGCGTTGTCTCTTACGTGCTGGCGGTTCGCTGGTTTCGGTGGGCCTAGGCCGGTAGCTTTGTCGAAGAAGTTGGATCAGGGCAGAATACGGAATGGGTACGGGGAAGGAACGGCCGCGCCAGGGTGTGGGGATTCTGATCTAGACCAGGATTTTCTCCACAATGTCGCCGTGGACGTCGGTCAGCCGGAAGTTGCGGCCCTGGTACTTGAACGTCAGCTTCGTGTGATCGATTCCGAGGCACTTCAGGATGGTGGCTTGCAGGTCGTGGACGTGAACGGGATCTTTGGTGATGTTATAGCAATAGTCATCAGTATCGCCGTGGATGATGCCAGATTTCATGCCGCCCCCCGCCAGCCACATGGTGAAGCAGCGCGGATGGTGGTCGCGTCCGTAATCGGTTTCGGTCAACCGGCCCTGACAATAAACAGTTCGTCCAAACTCGCCGCCCCACACGACCAAGGTGTCTTCCAGCATGCCGCGTTCTTTCAGGTCCTGGACCAGAGCCGCTGCCGCCTGGTCCGTAGCCTTGCACTGTTTGGGCAGGCCTTCGGGAAGGCCGGTGTGATGGTCCCAGTCCCGGTGGAAGAGCTGAATAAAGCGCACGCCCCGCTCCGCCAGCCGTCTGGCCAGGAGACAATTCGCCGCGAAAGTGCCGGGCTTTTTCGCGTCTTCCCCGTACAGCTTGAAAACCTGCTCGGGTTCCTTCGATAAGTCAGTAAGGTCAGGGACAGAGCTCTGCATGCGGAAGGCCATCTCATACTGGGCGATCCGCGTCGAAATCTCAGGGTCGCCGACTTCCTCGAGTTCTGTCTGATTCAGCTTGGCCAGCGCGTCAAGATAGAGGCGCCGGTCATCCGGACTGAAGCCACTCGGGTCTGTAAGGTAGAGGACAGGATCGCCAACTGACCGGAACTTCACGCCCTGGTACTTCGTCGGCAGAAATCCGCTTCCCCACAGGCGGTCGTACAGCGGCTGGCCGGCGCCTCCCTGCGTAATCAGTACCACGAAGGCCGGAAGGTCCCTGCTCTCGCTCCCCAAGCCGTAGGCGAGCCAGGACCCGATGCTGGGCCGGCCGGCAATCTGCGCCCCGGTCTGGAAGAAGGTGACGGCCGGGTCGTGGTTGATGGCGTCCGTGTTCATCGACTTGATGAAACACAAATCGTCCACGGCTTTCGCGGTGTGAGGCATCAACTCACTGACCCAGGCCCCCGATTTGCCGTACTGGGCAAACTTGAAAATCGACGGCGCCACCGGCAGGGTGTCCTGCGTGGCGGTCATGCCCGTCAGCCGCTGCCCCATGCGAATCGAAGCCGGCAACTCCTGGCCACGCCGCTCCTTGAGTCCGGGCTTGTAATCAAAGAGGTCCATCTGCGACGGCCCGCCGGACTGGAAGAGCCAGATCACACGCTTCGCCTTGGGCGGAAAATGAGGAATGCCGGGAAGCCCAGGGAAGGGCCTATCAGCAGGCGCCTGGTTCGTGGCGCTTTCCGCCCGCAACAGATCTTCGCCGAGCAGGGTTGCCAGGACCGCTGTCCCTAGTCCGGCGGCATTGAGGCCGAAGAAATGTCGCCTCGTAAGCAGCAGGCCGCTATTTTTCCACCGGTCCATGGATCACTCCTTGGTGATGGTCTCGTCAAGGTTCAGGATAAGGCTGGCCACGGCGGTGTACGCAGCCAGCTCCGAGGTATCTAGCTTTTCGTCCCTCCCGGATTTTCCCTGGCGGATGTATTGGACAGCCGCCTCGGGCTTGTCCCGATACCGTTGCTCGTACTGGCGGAGCGCGTCGAGCAGGACTTCGCTCTCTTTGGCCCTGGGTAGGCGCGCCGTGGCAAGGCGAAACGCGTAGTCAATTCGTGTTTGCGGCGTCGAGCCGCCTTCCTTGATTACCCGCTCGGCGAGTTTGCGCGAGGCTTCGAGATAGGTGACGTCGTTCATGAGATCCAGGGCCTGGAGCGGCGTGTTGGTCCTGGTGATCCGGACCGCGCACATCTCGCGGTCGGCGGCGTCGAACGTCACCATGGCGGGCGGAGCCACGGTCCGCTTCCAGAAGGTGTAGAGGCTGCGGCGGTAAAGCCCGTCACCGTCATCCGGCTTATACGTGTCGCCGAATGAAACCTCTTCCCACAAGCCGGGCGGCTGGTACGGCTTCACCGGAGGGCCGCCCACCTTTTCGACCAGTAATCCTGAGACAGCCAGAGCCTGGTCGCGGACCACCTGCGCCGGCAGTCGAAACCGCGGCGCGCGGGCGAGCAAACGGTTCTCGGGGTCTTTCTCCAGCAGGGCGGGCGTTACCTTGGAGGATTGACGGTAGGTTGCGCTCATCACCATCGTCTTCAGAATCGCCTTGACGTTCCAGCCGCTGTCCATGAACTCGGTGGCCAGCCAATCGAGGAGCTCGGGATTCGTCGGCCATTCGCCCTGCGATCCGAAATCCGTCACCGTCTTCACCAGTCCGACGCCAAACAGCATCTGCCAGAAACGATTCACGGTCACGCGCGCCGTGAGAGGATTCGAGCGATTCACCAGCCACCGCGCCAGGCCAAGCCGGTTGTTCGGATACCCTTCCGGCAACGGAGGAAGGACGTGGGGCAAGCCCGCTGATACCTTGTCGCCGTGCGCATCATAAGCGCCACGCTTCAGGACGAAAGCGCCCCGAGGCGACCCTTCCTTCATGACCATCACGGTAGGGATGGCGTCGTAATAGGCCTCGCGATCTCTTTCGAGGTCGGTTAAGGCGCGCCGGGCCTGCTGAATATCCTGAGGAGAAAATTGGTCCAGGAAACAATAGGCAATTTTGTTGGCCTGCGCAGGGGTCCGCTTCCGGGGAGTTATGGCGGCGATCTGGGGTACGGTCTCCAACACCGGAAGAGTGGCAGCCTCTTCGGGACTGAGAGCCCTGTTATACACCCGGACCTCGTCGATATAGCCGCGGAAGCGGTCCTCCGGGCCTTCGCCCGCGCCGATGCGAAACGGCGCCTTGTTGTCAAGCGGCCACACCATCGCGTCAAAAAGAACCTTGGCAGGCTGGTCCTCGCCGTCGACATAAATCTTGACGCCTGACGCTTTCCGCTTGCCATCATAGGTCAATACGACCTGATGCCAGCGGTTGAGCTCCAGCGGGCGCTGAGTTTCCAGGCGCATCCCGAGATCGGTCCAGCGGACCGTGTAGTGGAAACGGAGCTTGGCATCCCTGAGATACAGGCCGTAGCCCGATCCTTCATGCACATCTTCAACGCTGGACATGATGGCGCCGTTCGGCGCCTTCGGATAGAGCCAGGCTGCCAGGCTGAAGGGGTCGAGATAATTGAAGTAGGCTACTTTGCCCGCATTCACGAAGAGATGGCCGTCGA
>QHZK01000090.1 GCA_003224635.1 Acidobacteriota bacterium
GTTGGGCGTGGTCCTGGGACACCGAGGGAATCTGCTGGGCGCCCGGAGCGAGTTTCAAGCGGCGCTCAAGGCGAGGGCCGAGTATCCCGAAGCCCATTTCCATCTGGGTGCGGCTGACTGGCTGCTCCAGGATTACCAGGCCGCCTCGTCCGAGCTTGAAGAGGCCCTGCGGCTGCGGCCGAGCTACGCCGAGGCCCATTACTATCTCGGACTGGTCCGGCAGCAGCAAGGACGAAGCGAGCAAGCCGTTGACGAATTCCAGGCGGCGTTGAGGCTCAATCCGCGGCTCGCGGAAGCGCACAACGCTCTGGGGCGGGCTCTCGAACAGGACGGGTATCTCGCCGACGCGGCCTCAGAATTTCGCCAGACCCTCGAGATCGATCCATCGCATGCCGACGCGCACAACAATCTCGGGCTGGTGCTGCTGGCGCAGGGCGACGGCGACGGCGCAGTCCAGGAATTCCAGGCTGCCATCAAGTTGAAACCGCAGTTCATTCCCGCGCGCAACAACCTGGGTCTGGCATTGCTTCAGAAGGCTCTCTGGGAGGATGCCATCGCGGAGTATCGCAAACTCATCAATCTTGCGCCCGACGACGCGGAGGCTTACTACAACCTGGGCGTGGCGCTGAAGCAGAAACAAGACTTCGACGGCGCCATCGCCGCGCTCGAGAAGGCGATCGAGCTTGAACCCGGCCTGCCGGAAGCTCACTACACGCTGGGCGTAATCTTCTGGCAGCAGGGAAAGCTCGACGAAGCTGCGGCAGAGTTTCGAGCCGCCATCCAGGCCAAATCCGAGTACCAGCAGGCGCACTACATCCTCGGCTCGGTGCTTCGGCAGAAGGGCGACCTTGACGGCGCGCTCGCCGAGCTTCAAACCGCGGTGCGGCTCGATCCCGAAGATTCCGGCGCACACCAGGCGCTCGGGATGGTCCACAAGCAGAAAAGCGATCAGACCCAGGCCGCCGACGAATTCAAGAGGGCCGAGGCTTTGAATCGAGAGCGCATGAACGTCCAGGCGGCGATGCTCGCCACCAACACCGGCGCCAAGCAACTGCGGGAAGGAAACATGAGCGGCGGGATCGAGCACTTTCGCGCGGCGCTGAAGATGGCGCCGAATTTCGCCCCCGCTCACTACCAGTTGGGTCTCGCGCTGCGGCAGAAAGGCGATCTTGCCCAGGCCTCTCGCGAGTTTCAAAGAGCCCACCAGCTCGATCCCCACCTCAAGCCGCCGAGGGAAAATCCGTAAAGGGCCCACCGCGAATTTTCGAAGCAAACCATCCTCCCGGTTCAGGCCTCCCGGTTCAGGCCTCCCGGTTCAGGCCTCCCCGTTCAGATCGAGCGTATTCTTCGTTTCGCTCAGAATGACGCAGTTAGCTCCGCCCAAGCGAAGGGGGTGGTCGGAAGAAACCAACATCGATCATCCGATCGACAGCGGTCTGTTGGGGGACGGGGTGCGGGTGATCACCCGCACGGTAGAGAAGATCGGTTGATTTATCCGCAAGTTAGGCCCGCTAGAGGCCGTGGCAAGAGCGCGCTTAGCCCTAATCAGTTATCAGAAGAACTTGAGGTGGGTGATGGCGACTGTCCTTCAAAACCTGCGCTGTAGAAGAGTCCTACAAGCTCGGGCGCAAGGTTGCCGCCCACACCCACGGCACGCAGTCCATCAAAGACGCCATCCGCGCGGGCATCGATTCGAACGACGCCTATTCGAACGACGCCTTAGCGCCCGGTAACAAATAGAGGTCGATCGTTCTCTGTCGGTTCAATTCAAAATTCCCGCAGGCTCAAGCCAAAACCCAACTATCCTAATGGTTTGGGAGAAGGCGCTGGCAATCGTGGTAGAAAAACCCGACCGTGGCTTTCAGGACTTTACCGCCTTGGGTAAGCAGGGATTTACCGTCTGGCTCGGCCTTGACCTCTTGGGTTAAAAAGAAGGCTGCTGAGGGAGAGCTTCTCCGCCAGTACGGGCGAGCAAGGCTCGTCCGAGCAACAAGCAAATTTTGGACAGAAAGGGTGAAAACCAAATGAAGTATTTGAATCCCGAACTCGAGAAACTCGAGCAACGCATTGCCCCCGACTGTGTCAGTGTACTAGGCATCACTGTCTGTAACTCCGACGGGTCAGGGGACGGAAGCGAAAGCAGCGAGGGGAGCGAGGACGACTAAGCGTTCCCTGCTGCTACCCAGTCAGCGTGACCACCAGGTGCCTCAACCTCCTTTTCAACCTCCCGCGGGCGCCTGGTGGTTCGCGCTGCGGTGAAGCGAGGCTGCAAACCAATCGCAGACCGCCCGCCCAGGTAGCGTAAACGTAACGCCGCCAGTCACGTCATGATCCTCTCCCCGCCAAAACTGCGCAGCGATCTGACTGTCAGCCACCAGCAAACGGCCGCCGGGACCGTGTTGGTCGTCAAAGATCCTGTTTCGAGCGACTTCTTTCGCTTTCGGGCCGTCGAGCAGTTCGTCGCCCGGCAATTGGACGGGCAGACGCCTCTTGAAGCGGTGCGCCAAAGGACCGAGAAGGAGTTCGGTGGGTCGCTTTCTCCCGAAGCGCTGAGCGCCTTCATCAAAATCCTAAACCAGAACGGCCTTCTCGAAAGCGGAGAAAGCACAAAAAGAAACGGAACGGCCGATCGCCGCCGGATTCGCGGCAGCCCATTGTATTTCCGGGTCAAGGTCTTCGATCCGAACCGCCTGATGGCGCGTCTGGTTCGCCGGGCGCGGTGCTTTTTCACGCCGCATTTTCTGGCGCTTTCCGCCACGCTCATCCTCCTGGCGGCGGGAATCACCGTCCTGAATTGGAGCGACCTCGGGGAGAACGTTTCCCGCCTTTACAGGCTCTCGGCGGTTCCGCTGCTCGTCACAATCGTCCTTGTGGTCGGTTCCGCTCACGAATTCGCCCACGGTTTGACCTGCAAGCATTTTGGCGGCGAGGTCCACGAAATGGGTTTCATGCTGATCTACTTCCAACCCGCCCTCTACTGCAACGTCAGCGATGCCTGGCTCTTTCCGGAGAAATCAAAGCGGCTGTGGGTGGGTTTTGCCGGACCCTATTTCGAGCTGTTTCTTTGGGCGCTGGCCACCTTGGCCTGGCGTCTGACAGACATGGAGACCTGGATCAATTACGTGGCGTTGATCGTCATGACCACCTCAGGCGTCAAAACACTTTTCAATTTCAACCCTCTGATCAAGCTCGACGGCTATTACCTCCTCAGCGACTACCTGGAAATTCCGAACCTGAGAAGGAGATCGTTTCGATACGTCGGCGACTTGATCAAGAGACTGTTCACCTTCGAGCTGCAGCCAGCCGGAGAGCTCTCGAGACGAGAACGGAGAACTTATCTGATTTACGGTCTTGTGGGGTCGGCCGCCTCCTTTTCTCTTCTGGGCTACATTTTGGTAAAAGCGAGCTCCCTTCTCCAATCCCACCGACCGATGGCCTTCCTGTTCTTTGCGGGGTTCGCGGGCCTGAAGGTTCGCCGCCGCTTCCGGAGACTCTTTGGCGGGCCGTCAGACGGGTCAGATGAATTGGACGACGGCGACGACTTCTCTGCGCCGACCGCAGTATCGCCCGAGCCTGAGCCGAAGACAGGCAACACTCGCTCGTGGAAGCCATGGATCGTGCGGGTGGCTCTGGCGGGGGCGCTGATAGGTGTCCTCTCCTATGCCCACATGGAGCTGGTTGTATCCGGTCCGTTCGATCTTCGTCCCGAGGAGACCACGGATGTCCGGTCCCCGATCGAGGGAATCATCGACGCGATTTACGTGGACGAGGGTGACAAGGTCAAAGCCGGAGATTTGATCGCCCGGCTTGGTGGACAGGACTGGCAAGGCGGACGCGGCCAGACCGAGACCGAAGTAACAAGACCCCCCAGTGATCCAGGGCCCTTCCGGGGGAGCCCCACGGAGGCGGAGATCGCAGCCGCGAAAGCCGCCGTCTCGCGGGCGGAACGGCAGTTGAACTATGCGCACCTGCACGGGTTCGAGCAGCCGGTGGAAGCGAATGTTGTTCCACGAATCGAGCGGGAAAAGGCGCTGCAGCGGACGCTCATCGCCGAAAAAGACCTTGTCGAAACCCAGCGCCGGCTCATCGCGCTCCTGAGTGGCGCCGGTCCGGAGAGTGTGGACGCGACCAAAGCCCAAACGCGTCTCGAAAATCCGCGGCTCAGCATCACGAGCCCGGCCACAGGTGTTATCGCGACATCTTCACGGCAATTGAAAGGAATGAGAGGCGAGCTTGTGAGAAAGGGGGATCTGATCGCAAGGGTCTACAACTTGAGGAAAATCGCCGCGGAAATCTCGATTCCAGAGAAGGAAATTGCCGACATCCAGCTAGGCCAGAAGGTTACGCTCAGGGCCCGCGGCTATCCGGGCAAGGAATTTCACGGGACGGTCGATTCCATTGCCGTGTCCGCCCAGGAAGGTTCCGGTTCCGGCACACCAACCTCACCCCGCACCTTCTCGAGGGAGGCTCGCGGCGCAACCAGGTCCGTCCTTGTCACTACGCTGATCGATAACGAGTTCCCGCTCCTCAAGCCCGAAATGACGGGCGAGGCCAAGATTTACTGCGGCCGCGAGCGCACCCTTGATCTGGTCAAGCGGCGTCTTGCTCGCACGGTCAGGATCGACTTGTGGTCGTGGTGGTGATTCGAAAGCAAGCACCCTGCCCGATTCAGGCCTGCGGATTCAGGGTAGTAGGGAAAGGTTGCAAATCATGAGCGCGTCATCCAGGACACTCGACGTCGTATCACCCTCACAGTTGGAATCAACGGAGGCTCAAGGGACGCCAGCCGCCGAGCCTGCGCAACCGGAACCCATCGAGCACGCCCTGGCGGATCAGAGCTTGTACCTGATCGGGCGCCCCACGCTGAAGGAATTTCTCCGCTATGTCCAGCGTCACGCTGTAAGCCCGGAAGACCAAGGGACCCTTGCGGACGAATGGCAGACTGCAAACGAGGTTGTACGCAGCCTGGAAAGAGAAGAGGCCGCTGTGGCGGACGCTCCTTCCGGTGGCAAGCCGTTCATCGGCAAGATGGGACCGGAATACGAGCCGCTCCTCATCGAGTTTCTCCGAGACCCGCTGGTCCGGCACGGGTTCAACACGGTTCCGACGGACGTTGCCTCTGTCGAGCTCGACCGTCTGGTTGTGTATCAGAAACACATCGACTTGGCCTTCGTCCGGCAACTTGAAAGCAAGCTGGGGCCGGCTCCGAGCCCAGAACAGGTCTTCCGGTTCTGCCTGCCTTTCGATCACCCCCAACCGCCCGTAAAATGGCGCCGCGTGTGTGGTGACAAGTACGTCTTCGTGTCGCCATCAAACGATCTGCGCTTCCTAGGAGTCATGCCGCTCGAACCCAGCCACCTCAAGGGCTGTCGTCCCCATGGCAACCTCGTTGGCGTCGTCGGGATTGCGGTTGGCTTCAGCTCCAATTTTTTGAACGCTGTCTACGCCGAGAACCGCCTGATCCTCAACAACGGAAACCATCGCGCCTATGCGCTCCGCGATCTGGGCGTTACTCACGCGCCCTGCATCATCCAGCATGTTTCTTCGCGCGACGAGCTCGGCGTGGTGGCCGCTCCCGCGGTCCGCTCCGATCCCGATCTCTACCTGAAACATCCGCGGCCCATGATGCTGAAGGACTATTTCAATCCGAAACTGCACAAAGTAATGCGCGTGCACCGGCGCGTGCGTCAGGTCAGCGTCCGATTTGAGGCCGAAGAAAATTATGCGCCAGCGCTGTGATGCCTGACGCTCTTTGCAAAGGCAGTCTAAGGCCCGGCGTGCCTCCCAACCAGGCTCGTGTTCCGCAAAAAACCTTCGTCCGTGTGGAGAGCTTCCGCTTGCGCCGGCAACCCGAAGCGCATGACAATATCTGCGTGACGGCGCTCACGAGCCTAAGCAGCTGATGAAATAGCTCGCGTACTTCTCGGCGGTGCCGGCGGCTCGTCAGCAAGGCCCATACTCAGGCATGAAACTCGGTCAGGCACGCTTGTCGCGTTTGCTTTTTTGCGGGCTGGTCCTGCTTCCGGGACTTCGGGCGGCGTGCCAGGAGCATACTGCTGCCGACCAAGAACTTGTACGGCACTTTCGCGCCGGCCGCGAGGACATGCAGTCCGGGCGTTTTGACCATGCCGTCGAACAGTTCAAGGAAGTGCTGCGATTCCGGCCCGACCTCGTGGAGGCGCGGGTCGACCTCGGATTGGCTTACCACGCGCTCGGTGATTACACTCTCGCCGTCTCCGAGCTCGGGCAAGCTGCCCGCCAAAGACCGGACCTTTTGCCAGCCCATCTGTTTCTCGGCATCAGCTACTTGAAACTCGGATCCCCGGAAAAGGCGATTCCTCCTCTTGACCGCTCCTTGGCTCTTGACTCGTCCAACCGCGAAGCGAGGCGGGCTCTGGCCACCGCTGAGCTGTCTCGAGGCGACTACGGCAAGGCAGCCGCCCAATTCCGAAAGCTTGCCGCGACTCAAGCCGACAAAGCAGACGCCTGGTTCACGTTGGGCCAGGACTACCTCCACATGGCCGAGCGTCTGATCACGCAGTTGACGCTGCAGTTTCGAGACTCCCCGTGGTCGCTACGGCTCGCCGGGGACATCCTCGGCGAACGGCGCCTCTGGAACGACGCCGCCTTCGCCTATCGAAAGGCCGTGCTCCGAGCGCCTGCGCAGCCCGGACTCCATTCGGCTCTTGGCCAGGCGCTCCTTCGGGCGGGCAAGACCGAGGAATCAGAATCCGAGTTCAACGCCGAGCTTTCTCGCAATCCTGCGGAACCGGCTGCGCTGCTGGGTCGGGCAGAAGCACAGTTGCTCAAGGGCAGCGCTCAACCCACGCTCGAGCTGGTCGCCCAAATCTGGAGATCGACACCAGAGTTGCTGGTTCAAGCGGCAGCGGATTTCCCGCCGGTTGATCCACCGCCCGAACTGGCGCATCGCATGGCGGCTGAACTCGAGAACGTTCCGCCCGCGCCGGCTCGAGAATTTCTCCTGTCCGCGCTTTTCCGGATCGCGGGCGATGCCGAGCGAGCTCGCGAGGAGCGTTCGAGCTTTGAGAAAGCCGCGAAGTCTGCCGCCGTCTCCGACCGGAAGAGAGCCTCGCCCTCGAGTTCGGCTTGCGAGCGCCACGAAGAGCGCCTCTGCGCGGAGTTCCTCGGGTCGCAGCAGCCGCTCTCCTTCGTCCGCCTTTTGCGGCTGGGCTGGGCGCTGCTCACCCTGGGCGAGGACCAGGCCGCTTCTGACAGGTTCGCCGCCGCGCTCGGGCAAAAGGGAACCAGCGCCGAGGCAATCTACTGGCTGAGCCGAAGTTATCTCCGCCTGGCGGATGCCTGCTTCGATCAACTGACCGCCTCTTATCCCGATTCGTGGCGCGCGCACGAGCTCAAGGGTCAGGCCTTCCACCTCCGTCAGGCGGACAAGGACGCTGCCGTGGAATACCGCGCCGCCGAACGCCTGAATCCTGATGCTCCCAAAATTCACGAGGCGTTAGGCGAGGTCCTGCTGGCGGACGGCGCGGTGGAGGCGGCGAGGTCGGAATTGCAGAAGGCTTTACAACTCGAGCCCGCAGCCGCCCGCAGCCTGTATTTGATGGGAAGACTGTGCGTGGCCGAGCGGCAGCCCGCGAGCGGCATCCCGTATCTCGAGGCAGCCTTGCGATATGACCCGACGCTGCAGGAAGCGCGCCCGGTGCTTGGCAAGGCATATCTCAAGGCGGGTAAGCCTGGTCTCGCGGTCGAACAGCTCGAGCGATCGACCGAGATCGACCGATATGGAGACTTGCACTATCTCCTTTACCAGGCGTACCACGAAGAAGGCAAGCCGGAGCTGGCGGCCCGGGCGCTCGCGCGCTCACAGGAACTCAGGCGGAAATCAGCGTCGGACGATCAGGCCAAGATCCGGCCGGCGGATGAAGAATAGCCGGGGGAAGAGGTCCTGGTCCTCAACCATCTCGGCCGGTCTGGCCTTCGGCAGACTGGCAAGCGAGTCTTGCCGACGCGTGACGAATCTTTTTTCGTAAGGGCAAGCCTATCAAACTCCCGCTCATTGCGGCCGCTTTGATCGCTCTCTCCCCTACCTTCGGAGTCCAGGCGCAGGGCCAGGATCAGCCGTCTGCGGCACGATCCTTGGCCGGCAGTCCCGAAGGCCACCTGGCGCGAGGACACGAGGCCCTCAAGAATAACCGCTATCAGGAGGCCGAGCGCGAGTTCCGCGCCGCGCTCGCGCTCGATCCCCGGCTGACGGTCCGGGCGCGCTTCCCTCTGGCCGTGACTCTCTTCAACCTGCAAGAGCGGGAGGAAGCGCGCAAGCAGTTCGAAGCGGTGCGGTCGGAAACGGGAGACGATCCCAATGTGAACTACTATCTGGGCCGGCTGGACCTGATGGAAGGCCATCTCGATTCAGCCCTCCGGAATCTGGCGCTCGCGTCGTCCAACCCGCCGTTCTCGGATGTGCCTTACTACCTCGGCTATGCCTATTTGAAGAAAGGTGATTTCGATTCGGCCGAGAAGTGGCTGAAGAAGGCCACCGAGCTTGCGCCACGCGACGCGCGCGTTCAGCAGCGGCTCGGCCTTCTCTACCGCGCCATGGGGCGCCCGGAGGAATCCGAAAAAGCCTTCGCGCTCTCCTCCGAGCTTCACCAGCAGGACGTTCAGGCTACGGAGCAGGCGCTGGCTTGCGGCCGCAGCCTGGATACCCAGCCGCTCGCCGAGGCCCGGCAAGCCTGCCAAAAGCTCCTCGATCCTGACGACGTCGGCAAGCTCGTCAGCCTCGGGGTGCTATATGGCCAACACGGGGACTATGCCGAGGCGCTCGAACCCTTCCGCCTCGCCGCCGAGGCCGACGCTGACTCCTACGAGATGCAGTACAACCTGGGCCTCACCTATTTCCGGCTCAAGCGATACGCGGAGGCGCGCGGCCCGCTCGAAAAGGCTGTCGCTTTGCGTCCGGACGTGTTTGAGGTGAACGCGCCGCTTGGGGCAGTCCTGTACGCGCTCGGCGATGACGCTGCCGCTTACCGCGTCCTCGATCGGGCCCACCGCCAGAACCCTGAAAACTCCGATGTCTCGCGCCTGCTCTCCCAGGCAGCCCTGGTCCTCGCCCAGCGGAGTGTTGAAAGGAAGGAGGCATCTCAGGCGCGCGAGTACCTTGTGAAGGCCGCCCAAGCCCGCCCCAGCGATCCAGAACCACACCGTCGCCTGGCTGACCTCGACGATTCCACAGGTGCTCACGCCGAAGCCCAGCGCGAGCGCGAACAGGCTGACCGCCTCAGTTCCCATTGAAGCGGCGCGGAGTTTGTTCCGGAGGACTTGAGGCAAGCGAAACGAAACCGAAGAGGAACCCGAAGGCCCCTCCTCGGCGAAGGCAGATCACCGCAGGCGTCAGAACGTGAACCGGAGGGCAAACTGGATCAAACGCGGGTTGTTGATGGTTGAACTGACGTCGCCAAAGTTGCCGGCACCCGCCGTAGTGTTCGGCGGGCCGAACTGTGGCTTGTTAAACAGGTTAAAGAATTCAGCTCGGAACTGGACACCCAGCCTATTCTCCGGCCCGAACCGGGTATCCTTGAAGAGGGAGAAGTCCCAGTTCTCGATGCCTTGGGATCGCAGCACGGGATCGACGCGGCTCTCGTTGCCGAAGGTGTAAGGTGCCGGCACGCTGAACACCGAGGTGTCAAACCACTTGCTTGCACCGTAAGTACCGCCCAGGCGGCTTTCGGCCGAGCCGCTCAGAGCCCCAGTTCCGGTCTTGTTGGGTCTCTGCCCGCCGATGTTCGCACCCTGGGTGCCGCCGGTTGTACCAAAGTTCAAAGGGAATCCACGCTGGTAGATGCTAACACCCTCGAGTCCCCAACCCGAGATGAGCTTCCCTGCGGCGCCTGAGGCGTTTGGCAGAAAGCGCTTGCCCTTTCCGAACGGGAGATCGACGACATAGCTGACCACCAGGCGCTGGGGCACGTCGTAAGTGGAGAGTGACCGTTCGTTTTTGAGATTGTTCCAATCCTGAATGCCGGACAGACCAGTCGATTCAAGCCAACTGGTTAGTGAGTCGATGTCACCCGTGGTAATCATCTTGGAGATGGTGTAAGCCACCAGAAGAGTTCCGCCACTCTTCATTCGCTTCTCGACCTTGAGTTGCATCGAATGGTAGATGCTGCTGAAGGCGCCCGCAGCGCCAATCGAGTAGCCCGTGTACTGCGGGTAGGGAACCAGGAGCTGCTGTAGCGTCGTGTTTTGCGCCGCCAATCCTGTGCCGTTATTAATGAGCCCGAAAAAGGGATTGGGGACGGTAGCCTGGAGGTGCGAGCCCAGGGACAAATACTTGTCGGGCAGAGCGTTGAGTTGCTGGGAGAAATCAGGCAAATGAGTGCCCTTGGTAGCCGCATACGCCAGATCGACCAGCGTGCCGTCCGGCAACTCGCGCTGCACGTCCAGGTTCCATTGCTGATAGTACGCGTAGGGATTGGTCGGTAAGAGGGCAAACGGTCCTTGTCCGTACTGCAAGCTCTGGTAGAGCGCAAGATCGCGACCGGGTGGTTTGGTGATGCCGTTGGGGAAGGGATTGCTGAAATTAAACGTCGCTCCTCCAACGCAGCCTGTCGGCGTCGGATTGACGCACGGGGTCTTGCCACCATCAACACTAGTCAACCACGGCGTGCCGAAGCTGTTGACACCGTCCGTGTTGGGGGCTTCGTCAAATTCGACGGCGTTGGAGATCCAAAACAGGCCGTACCCGCCACGAATCACAGTCTTGGGGTTCCATTGATACGCGAATCCGAGGTGAGGCGAGAACTGCTTCCAGGGTTTGTCTTGGGAGTAGCGTTGTGGCCGGCCGGGCGTGGCGACGAGTCCCAATTCCCCCTTTAAGGCGGGCAAACAGATCTGGCTCGCGCCGAATGCCGAAGCTAAGTCTGGCGGCGAGACGCTTGAGGTGAGGCTCACGCACGGAGGCTGCGGGAGATTTGTGGCCATGTTGGGCGCCAAGTACGAGATGCGGTTGAAGCGCTCTGAATAGGGACCGTTTTGCTCCCAACGGATTCCCAAGTTCAGGGTCAGCTTGGAGGTCGCTTTGAACTGGTCTTGGGCGTATAGAGCCGGGTAGATTTGTTGCGAGGCCACCGGGTTGACATAGCCCTGGTTCGCATCCGTCCCATACCCTAAGAGGAACGAGGCGAACGCCGATCCGCCGTTCTTGTTGACGGGGTCGCTCGAGGTGAAGTCGGAGTTGAAGTCGAACATTCCCACCGGGGTGTTGGTCTGCAGGTAATTGTGGTGGTCGACGCGGAACTCGCCACCAAACTGGAGGGTGTGCGGGCCCTTGATCTTGATCAAGCTGCCGGCGATACGAGGCGTATCGTCCCTTGCGACGATGACGCTGCCGGCGCCCTGGCTGCAAAAGACGTTACCCAACTGGCTATCAGGACCCCCATTCATGCAGGGGATGGGCAGGTCGCGCAGCACGACCTGGTTATTGAAGGCCGCCCAGGCCGATCCAAACTGGGAGAGGTCGATCCCGACGTCGGCGGGGATTCGGTCGTAGGCGAGCCGCCCCCAGCTCAGGCGGAGGTCCATGATCGTGGTCGGCGAGAAATTGTAGACATCGTCCACTACGGCGTTGTGGGTGGTGAATGTCTCCGTGCAGCGGTCCTGGCAAACGCCGTTCTTGAAAGGGTCGATGGGGAAGTTCAAGTTCGTCCACCGTGAGTAGCGGCCATATAGATGTTGCTTGCTGCTGACATTTTGGTCCACCCTGGCGACGACCTCGTCGTTGTTGCCGCCCCCGCTCGAGCTTGCGACATAGTTGCTGATGGGGGTGGAGGCATTACCGGTATTCGGATCCACAAACTGGTTGCGAAAGACTACTGATGTGGGATTGAAGCGCGCCGTGGGGATCATGTTCAGGCACCCCGCGGCATTCGTACAAGCAGCGTTGTAATTTGGGCTAGATGCATCCGCCGAGGCGACGAACTGGTCGCGGTGGTAGGTCCTCCCGTCGGGATTCAGCGTGGTGGTGAGGGGGTCGTAAATGTCGCTGACGTCAGTGAAGTCGCCCTTCTTCATCGCCAACGTCGGCACACTCTCGAGAAAGGTCTGGCCGATTCGTTGTCGGAAACCTTCGTAGCTGAAGAAGAAAAACGTCTTGTCGCGCCCGTCGTAGGCGTGGGGAATGTAAACGGGACCGCCGACGT
>QHZK01000146.1 GCA_003224635.1 Acidobacteriota bacterium
CGGCGCCTGGGCCTTGATGACGGTCGAGCCGCCTTTCGCATCCATTCCCTGGACGCGCCCGCGCCGGCCGTTGAGGTTGCCCATGATGTCGCCCGCGTAGTTCTCAGGCACGGTGATTTCAACGTTCATGATGGGCTCGATCAGGCAGGGTTTGGCTTGTTCGATGGCCTTCTTGAACGCCTTCGAGCCCGCCAGCTTGAAGGCAATTTCCGAGGAGTCCACCTCGTGATAAGAGCCGTCGTAAAGGATGACGCGGAAGTCGACCACGGGGCAGCCCGCCAGGTACCCCCTCGAGGCTGCGTCGATGATCCCTTTCTCGACGGCAGGAATGAAGTTCTTGGGAATGGCCCCGCCGAAGATGTCGTTCACAAACTCGAAGCCCGCCCCGCGCGCCAGGGGTTCCAGCTTGATCTTGCAGTCGCCGTACTGGCCGTGCCCGCCGGTCTGCTTCTTGTGCTTGCCCTGCGCGTCGGCCTTGCCGCGGATCGTCTCCCGGTAGGGCACCTTGGGGGCCTTCAGCGTTACTTCCAGATTGAACCGCCGCTTCAGTTTTGAGACGGCCACTTCCAGGTGCTGCTGGCCTGAACCCGAAATCAGGAATTCCTTGGTCTGCGCGTCGCGCGAGAAGCGCAGCAACTGGTCCTCCTCCAGCATGCGGTGGATGGCGGTCGAGAGCTTGTCCTCGTCGCCACGCGACTTGGGCTCGACCGCAAAGGAGATGGCGGGCTCCGCGAGCTTCACCTTCGGATAGACGATGGGCGCGGACTTGTCGCCCAGCGTATCACCCGTCAGCGTGTCCCTGAGCTTTGCCACCACGCCCAGGTCGCCGGCGTGTAATTCGGCCACCGGGGTCTGCGCCTTGCCCTGGATCACGGCGATGTGGGACAATCGCTCCGTGCCGCCGCGAGTGAAGTTGGTGAGGTTGGCCTCGTTCTTGACCACGCCCGACATCACCTTGAAATAGCTGACGCGGCCCGCGAAAGGATCGGCCATCGTCTTGAAGACGTACGCAGACACTGGCTGGTCGTCCGCCATCTTGCGCTTGATGGTCTTGCCGCCTTCGTGGTCCAGGCCTTCCACTTCGCCGCGATCGAGCGGCGACGGAAGGTAGTCAACCATAAAGTTCAGCAGCGCGTCACTCCCGATGTTGGGCAGGCCGGCGCTGACGACGACTGGATAGAGCCGCTTCTCCGAGGCCGCCTGCTTGATCCCCGGCATCAGGTCTTCTACCGGGATCGTTCCCTTGTCGAAGAATTCTTCCATCAGCTTGTCATTGCCTTCGGCCACCATTTCGACCAGCGCCTCGTGCGCCTCGGTCGCGGCGTCCGACAGCTCCGACGGGATGTCGGATTCTTTAGCCTTGCCCGTCCCATTGGGCTCGTACGCCGCCGCCTTCATGCGGACCAGGTCGATGGCGCCGCGAAAGCCCTTCTCTTCGCCGAGGGGCAATTGGACGGGCACTACCTGGCGCCCGAAGGCCTCGCGCAGGGCTCCGAGCGTACGGTCAAAGCTGGCGCGGTCGCGGTCCATCTGGTTGACCACGAACGCGCGCGGCAGGCCGTAGCGTTCGCAAAAGCCCCAGGTCTTTTCGGTCTGCACCTCGACGCCCGCCACCGCATGGACCACGAGCAGCGCCGACTCTGCCGCCACCAGCGCCGCCTCGGTCTCGTGCAGGAAGATGTTGAAGCCCGGAGTGTCGATGAAATTGATTTTGGTCTTGCCCCATTCGGCGTACGCCAGCGACGCGCTGATAGAAAACTTCCGCTGGATTTCCTCCTCGTCGTAGTCGGTGACGGACGTGCCGTCGTCGACCTTGCCGAGCCGGTTCACCATGCCCGCCGTATAGAGCACCGCGGACACCAGTTGGGTCTTGCCCGTGTCGCCGTGACCGACCAGGGCGACGTTGCGAACGTTCTGTCCCTCGTAGATCTTCACTGGAAGCTCCCTCTGGAAGCCGGGGTTGACGCCGTTAACATCGTGTGGCGTGCGCGTTGAGGCAGCCGCCGCCACAGCCCGCGTATCTACTCTCAATCGGCGGCGCTCAGTACGCTGACTGTATCAGCAGCAAGGCAAACTCGCATCCTAACACAAATTTTCGCGGGGCTTCAACGCGCGGCGCCCGCAGCGTCGACTCACCCAGTAGACTTGTGGCTAACTGATGCATCGCCATGCTTGCGAGCCTTCATCACTCTGCCCACTTTTTCGTTCGCGTTTGTGTTCGATGGTGCGCATTTCTTGGGACAAGTCCCGCCGGGATAGTGGTTCAAATCGTAGTGCTGGCTTGACTGAAGCCAAGGGTGGGTGGTGGCGCAGTTCGGCATGGAAAGAAAACTGGACCGGGGGGCTCAAGAGAGGCGCTTACGCACCCGCGTCGGTCTCGTTGGTGGCTTTTGTCATATGCACCGTAACTACAGTCTACGATGAGCACCGGGGCTTAGTTCACGCAATCGAACGGTTGTCCAGCAAAAATGCGACTCTTGGGGCGAACTTAAGGGGCAAGAATTCTGCCATCGCAGATTTACATTCGAAACTCGGCGATGCGCTACGGCGACTAAAGGAGAAGAACCCCTCATGTTGCACGAGAACGGCAACCTCCCTCACTGGTGCCACGAATTATTACGAGTGATCAGCAGGCGTTAATGATTGAGACGCTCCAGTCCTTGCGTGGTTCGAGTATTTGTATTGTGGATTCAGGCCCAGTGCCACATGACACCACTCCCGCTCGCCGCGTTCTTCGCCCCGACTGGCTCGCTCGCCCCGGCCCGGCACGGTATAATCGTCGGCTGGAGGCCCGTCGGTCAGTCTTACTCGATGATTGGCTTGCCGCTGACTGGGAGACCCGCGACATGCCCCAAGCCCTTTTCGACTTTCAGCCTCAGCGCAAAATCTACAGCGTCTCCGAGCTGAGCCAGGAGATCAGGAACCGGCTCGAGCAGCAGTTCCCGGACGTCTGGGTGGCGGGCGAGGTCTCGAACTTTCACGGCGCGACTTCCGGACACCTCTACTTCAGCCTCAAGGACGCTGACGCGCAGATTCGCGCCGTTTGCTTTCGAAGCCAGGCGCGTTACCTGAAGTTCAAACCCGCCGACGGAGTCTCGGTGATCGCGCGAGGACGCCTGAGCGTTTACGAGCCGCGCGGCGAATACCAGCTCGTGGTCGAGTTTCTCGAGCCCGCCGGCCTGGGCGCGCTGCAACTGGCGTTCGAGCAACTGAAGACGAGGCTCGCCGCCGAAGGACTATTCGATCCGGCCCGGAAAAGGCCGCTGCCGGTGCTGCCGCGCACGATCGGCGTCGTGACGTCGCCCGCCGGCGCGGTCGTCCGCGACATCCTCCTGGTCCTGCGCCGCCGCTTTCGCAACATGAACGTGCTCGTCTATCCCGCGCGCGTCCAGGGCGAAGGCGCGGCGCGCGAGATCGCCCAGGGCATCGAGCGCTTTAACCGCCGGCCTCTGGCGGCCGGCCTCCGCCCGGTGGACGTGATTATTCTCGCGCGTGGCGGGGGATCGCTCGAAGACCTCTGGGCGTTCAACGAGGAAGCTGTGGCGCGGGCCATCGCCGCGTCCAAGATCCCGGTGATCTCGGGCGTCGGCCACGAAACGGACTTCACCATCGCTGACTTCGTCGCCGACCTGCGCGCTCCCACCCCTTCCGCCGCGGCGGAGCTCGTCGTCCACCGCAAGCAGGACTTCGTGGCCGAGCTCGAGGACCGCGCCCGCCGGACGTCGCAGATCATGCGTTTGAAGCTCTCGGAAGCCCGGCAGCGCTGGACCGAGCTCAGGATGCACCGCGTGTTTGAAACCGTGCTCGGGAGGCTCGCGGAACGGGCGCAGCGCGTGGACGATTGCGTGGCGGCGCTCGACCGCTCGCTCGGCAGGCGCCTGAGCGAGTCCCGGCACGATTATCTTCGGGCGTCGGCGGGCGTCGATCGCTTGGACTTCCGGCAGCTCCTGGGTCTGAAGCGCGCCCAGCTTGAGGAGCGTAGCAGAAAATTTCAGACGGAATTCAGGCGCTACCTCGTCGAGCGCAGGAACCGCCTTGCTCACGCGCAGGTGACCCTGCATGAGCGCAGCCCGATGGTGATCTTGAGCCGGGGGTATTCGATTACGCGCGACGCCACCGGGAAGATCGTACGCGACGCTGCGCAAGTCGCGCCCGGCGACGACGTTTCCGTCCGGTTGGCGCGCGGCGAAATCAGCGCGAGAGTACAAGGCCGCAAGAACCCCTCACCCCCGGCCCCTCTCCCGCAAAGGGAGAGGGGGAACTAGCCATCCGGAACTGTGGGCGCAACAGCGGCTAAGGTTTGCTCGAGAAAAACGCGGACGGCGGCCTGGACCTCATCGAGCTTTCCGGAAAAGAAGTGGTCAGCGCCTTCGACCCAATGGATGCGCTTGGGTTCAGGAAGCGAGGCGAAGAGAGCCTCGACTTGGTTGCGCGGTCCGTAGACATCCTGGGTTCCCTGGACGATCAACTTCGGTTTAGTCGCCTGGCGAAGAAAGGCCAGGTCCTCGGAGGCGGTGGGAAGGCCCAGCCCGACCAGGCTCTTCACTCGAGGGTCGCGCGCGCCCACCGCGAGTCCAACCCACGCGCCAAAGGAAAAACCCATCAGGCAGACCGGCTTATCGGCAAACCGCGTCAGGAGGTAATCAAGCGCCGCGCGGACGTCGTCGCGCTCGCCGACGCCGTGGGAGTATTCCCCCTGGCTTTGGCCGACGCCGCGAAAGTTGAAGCGCAACGCCGCGAGACCCAGCCCGGTGGCCGCTTTGGCGGCGCGAAAGACAACTTTGTTGTGAAGCGTGCCGCCAAACTGCGGGTGCGGATGACACACCAGCGCCACCAGGCGCGGATCGACGGCCGGCTCCCACTCGAGCAGAGCTTCGAGCCGTCCAACCGGGCCCGGGATAAAGAGTCGTTCGAGTTTCGTGCTCACGTCTCGTGGTTTCAGGAGGCAACCGGCGCTCGGCGCGAGGCAGGCGGCGCAAGCGCGAATCGAACGCCATAGTGTACAATGGCAGCCGAGGCGGCGGGTAAAGCGGCCGTCAGTTATTGGTTCCTCAGTTATCAGTCAAGAGGTTTCCGATGCTTGCCGAAAGCTGCCGACTGAGAGCTGACAGCCGCTTTTCGGCGTTCCGGCTGCTGTTCTCTTAACGGAGCGTGTCCATCAAATCGAGATTCCTGGTCGCCCTCCTCCTGATTGCGGGCGGAGGGGCAACCTATTACGTCCGTGTTTACCTGCCGCGACATCGCGCGCTGGGGGAACTGGCGTACGTCTTGCCAGGGTCGCTGGCAATGGTCACCACGCCGGCGGAAGTCCGCCAGGTCGTTGCGACCCTCAAGTCCGGCGACCGCGTCGAGGTGCTGGCGCGCACCCGTAGCTGGATGCGCGTCCGCGCGCCGGGTGGGCCGACAGGCTGGGTGGAAAGCAAAGACATGCTCGACGCGGAGACCTACGGGCGCGGCCAGCGGCTGCTGAAGGAGCTGAGCAGTCCGCCGCAGGCTCGCGGGCACTGCGAAACGCTCGTCAACCTCCATCTGGAACCCTCGCGTGACGCGCCGCTCCTCGGAGAACTCGGGAACAATCAGAAGGTGGACATTTTCGAGCGCAGGCTGGTGGAGCGGTCGTCGCAGCCCGACGATCCCCGTGGCGAAGCGACGAGGCGCGACGCTTGGTATCTTGTGCGGGCGGATTCGCGGGCGGGCTGGATCCTGGGACGCCTGGTGGAACTCGACGTGCCAGAAAGCCTCGCACCCTACGCCCAGGGAACGAATATGGTAGCCTGGCTCGTGCTTACCACGGTGACGGACCAGGGTCGCGAAGCGCCGGAATATCTGGTGGCCGACCGCCTGGGCGCGCAGGACCTGGACTTCAACCACATCCGCGTCTTCACCTGGTGGAAGAAGCGCCACCACTATGTCACCGCCTACGTGGAAGGCCACTTGAACGGATATTTCCCCCTGCGCGCGATGCGCGTCAACAACACTCCGTACTTCCGTTTGCGGCTCATGGACGCGAGCGGACGCCAATATCAGAAGGTGTACGAAATGTCGGATACGATCGTGCGTCGTGTGGGCGTGGTCGAGGGTTGGGAAAGCGATGCCATGCCCCAATCTCGCAAGGCCAGCGCGCCGAAGCCCGTACGGACGCGAAGAGCGCGTCATCACGGCCGCAGAGGGGCTTGAGTCAAAGTACTTCAGTCTGTCAGTATTTCAGTCTGTCAGTATCGCAGTCATTCAGTTCTTTACTGACATACTGACTCACCGACGTACTGACCCGCTGACTTACTGAGAAACTGAGAAACTCTTTTGGACTCGCGTTCCACTGCGCACAACTCCGAGCGCGCCCCAGCCGGATCGGCCGTCTACCGGTTTCTGCGCTGGCTGGTCCGCCTGTGGCTGACCCTGTTCTTCCGCACCATCCGGCTGCTCAACGCCGAGGCCATGCCGGGTTCGGGCGCCGCAGTCCTGACCGTCAACCATGCCGCCGGCTTCTTCGAGGCGCTGATTCTGGTTGCAACGTTTGAAAGAGAAGTGCGGTGCCTGCTCGCGCGCGGGCTGGTGCCGGGCCTCGCGCACGGACTGTTGGCGCGAGGCTTGCGGATGATCCTTTACGATGCCGAGGGCGAAGGCCGGCGGCCGGTCCTCGAGGCCTGCTCGGAGGCGCTGGCCCGGCGCGCCGCGATTGCGATTTTTGCGGAGCCGATAGGCGGGACCGGAGAGCCCTCCCGGCCTGCCCTGACCGCTGCGACCATCGCGCTCGAAGCGCAGTCCCGGCAATCGGAATACTCACAGTCCGGCGACGGCATGTCGGTTTGGCCGGTGGACGTATTCCTGCCTGTTGCGCCGTCAGAGTCGACCGAAGTGTTGGTCTACGTCGATCAGCCCCTGTATGCTGACGAATACCTCGTCCGGGATGGCGAGCAGCCTGGCGAACGCGCGCTCGCCCTGGCGATCGACAGCGCCCGCCTGCGGAATCCGTTCCGGCTTCAGCCGCCAGAGTTCGCGCGCTTTCTTTCTGATCTCGAAGAAATCCTGCGGCGGGACTTGGCTCGAGATTGGGCTTCACGGCCGAACTGGAAACAAACCGTGGAGGGCTTCGAGCTGAGCCGGTCGGTGAAGGACTCGGCGGAGCAACTGAACTCCCTCGACTCTGGGCGACTGGTGGCGCTGCGGGAGTCCCTGGACCGCTACCGCGAAGCACAGCGGGCGCTGGCGCTGCGGCGGCTCCAGATCGACTTGGGGGCGCCGTGGCTGAAGTCGCCCTGGCGGCGGACTCTGGCTTGGTTCGAGAGTGCGGCCGGACTTCCCGTTGCCGCTTATGGGCTGTTGAATCTCGTTTGCGTCGGACTCACCCTGCTCGCGACCGGGTGGTTGAAGAAGCGAAGCGCGCGGTCGTGGAAATTGGAGTGGGGCGTGCGCGCCGCGGTGGCGCTGGTTTTCTACGTCGCGCAGACCTGGGCGTGCGCGCACTTCCTGGGAAGGGCGGCGGCGGGATACTACGCCGTCAGCCTTCCCCTCTCGGCGGCCTACCTGGCGCGCTACGGGTGGCTGCTCCGCCACAGAACGCGGCCCGTCATCCTCGCCGCCAGCCTCCCCGCCCAGAGCGCAAAACTGGCTCGCCTGCAGAAGCAGTTGCAGAACGGGATTGACGCGGCACGCGACGCGTTGATCGAGGCGCCCGCCGCGCCGCCCGAGCTGACGGTGGGCGAGGCGGCGGCGCAATAAGTCAGGTGTCAGGTTCCAGGTTTCAGGCGCCAGGTTCCAGGTGTCAGCGTAAATATCACCCGCCGTAGCGCCGTCTATGAGCGCCGAAAAACGGTCCCTTCCAGGGCAGGCTTCGACCCCCCGCTACTGGAACCTGGAACCTGGAACCTGATCCTCATGATCCACCGCCTCGCCGAGCTCAGCTTCACCCAGGTTGACGCGCTCGACCGCGACCGCACGGTCGTGCTCTTCGCCGTCAGCCCGCTCGAGGAGCACGGCCCGCACCTGCCCATCGGGACTGACCTCTTTCACGCCGAGTACTTCAGTGAGGAGCTGGCCAAGCGGATCATCGAGGCCAATACGGGATGGACCGTTCTGATCGGTCCGTCGCTTCCCATCGGCGCCTCGGCCTTCGACCAAGCGGGCACGCTGCTCGCGCGCGCGCGCACCGTCCGCAACGCAACCTTGGACTACGGCGCGGCGCTGGCCCGCCACGGCTTCCGCTATATCCTGGTCACCAACGGGCACGCGGGGCCGAGGCACGTCGTCGCCCTGGAGGAAGCGGCGGCGGTGGTTTCCCGGCGTTATGGCGCGCGCATGTTATCCCTAAGCGGCCCCGTGCTGTGGAAGTTCCTGCGCGGGAAGTTCAACGACCGCCTGGAGCCGCTGCTCGGTCGTCCCTTGACCGAGGCTGAGCGCGAGGCTATGCGCGGCGACGCGCACGGCGGCCTGTGGGAGACGTCGCTGCTCATGCGCGTGCGTCCGTCGCTGGTGGACCCCGCTTACGCCCAACTCGTTCCCGCGCGCTTTTCGCTCTTGGACGCGCTGCGCAAGAACTATCCCTTGCGCCTGGGGAATCGGATGGGATACATCGGCTCTCCGGCTGCCGCCAGCGCGGAGTTCGGGGAGCTGGCGCGGCGGCTGCTCCTGGATGTGGTCTGGGACGTGGTCCGCCCGGTGTTCGACGCCCGGGATGAAAGCTGGCAGCAGACGTCCTTCTTATACAAGATCCCATTCTTGCGGACTGCGTTCCCTTACTGGGTGCTGGTCCTGGGAGTGCTGCTCGCCGGACTCCTGCTGGTCCAGTGGCTGCGGTAGGAAAGCAGAAGTCAGGAGTCAGAAGTCAGAAGTTAGAAGTTAGAAGCGAGAAGAACCAGCGAGATGTTATTCTGACGTCTGAATTCTGATTTCTCACTTCTCACTTCTCACTTCTGAACCATGGCGCTATTTCTCACCGAGTCAGACGTGCTCGAACTTCTCCCCATGGAGCGGGCGATCGAGCACATCGAGTCAAGCTTCATCGCGCAGCACAAGGGTGAAGCGATCAACCGCGCACGCGAGCGCATCTTTCTTCCCCACAGCTCATTCCACTATATGGCAGCAGGACTCCTTCAAGAAAACCTGCTCGGCATGAAAGTTTACACGATCACGCGCGCGGCCTGGCGGTTCGTGGTGCTGTTGTTCGATGCGGCCAGCGGAGCGCCGCTGGCCGTGCTCGAAGCGGACCACCTCGGCCGCATCCGCACCGGCGCGGCGAGCGGCGTGGCGACGAAGTTCATGGCGCGACCGGACGCAAGCCGCGCGGGTGTTATCGGCACGGGCCGCCAGGCGCGCACCCAGCTCGAAGCCGTGGCGCGGGTCCGGAAGCTGACCGAAGCGCGCGTGTTCGGCAGGGACGAAAAACGGCGACGCGATTTCTGCGCGGAAATGAGCGAGCGGCTCGGCCTCACGATCGAGCCCGCCGCGAGCGCAGAAGCGGCCGTCGGCCCGGCTGATATCGTGATCGCGGCCACGACGTCGAGCCAGCCAGTGATCCGGGGCGCCTGGCTGCGACCCGGGACGCACGTCAACGCCATCGGCGCCAACATGGAGGACCGGCGCGAGCTGGATGACGCCACGATCTCGCGCGCCGGCGTCATCGCCGTCGACAGCCGCGAGCAGGCCCGACGAGAGTCCGGCGACCTGATTCAAGGACTCATCAGCGCGAACCGGGGCTGGGAAAGCGTACGAGAGCTGCACGAAATCGTAGGAGGCAGCGCCCGAGGCCGCTACTCGGAGGAAGACATTGCCATTTTCAAGTCCAACGGAATCGCGCTGTGGGACGTCGCCGCGGCGGGATACGTCTACCGGCAGGCGATCGAGCAGGGCCGTGGCCGCAAACTCGAAGTCTGCGGAGACTGAGGGTCCTCGAAATTTCAGATTGCAGATTCAAAATTGAAGATTGAAAAAGACTCAAAATTGAAGATTGAAAACGATTGAAAATTGAAGATTGAAAATTGAAAACCGTCAAGGAGGATGTATGGTTTTCTCGCGCCGAGACATCTGCCGATTACTTCCGCAGCTCACAGCACTGGTTGGTTCTGCCGCGACGGAAAGCTTCGCCGCCGAGGACTCCGTGCTGCCTTCCAAGGCCTACCGCTTGGAGAACCTCCCGGTTCACCGCAGCGAACAGAACGCCTCGCGGCCGGTCCTCGAAGGCGAAACACACAGCGGCTGGCACATCGAGCTGCACGAGAGCGCCCTTCAGCCGGGTGGAATGCCGCATCCGCCGCACCACCACGTCCACGAGGAAATGTTCCTGGTGCGGGAGGGCACGCTGGAAGTCACCATTGCCGGCCAGACTTCCCGCCTGGGTCCGGGTTCGGTGGCCTTTGTGGCCTCGAATGACGAGCACGGCGTTCGCAACGTGGGCCGAGACCACGCTCAATACTTCGTGCTCGCTCTCGGGCGAGACCGCTCTTAAGTTATCTGTCTAACGGAGGGCCAAGCGGCAAGATGAGCAGGCTCGCGCTCGTCGGGGGAATCTACAGCAACTATCGCGCTCTCAAGGTCGCGCTCTCGGACGTTCAGCGCCGCGGCGTCGACGGAGTCTACTGCCTGGGTGATCTTGGCGCCTTCGGACCTTATCCGGACCGCGTCTATCCGCTGTTGCGCGCCGCCAGCGTGCTGTGCGTCCAGGGAAACTATGACAACTCTCTAGCCGGCGGCCTGGCGGATTGCCAGTGCGGGTATACCGATCCGCGAGACAACTATTTCGCGCGGATCAGTTACGACTACACCTTCCGCAACACGTCCGAGGAAAACAAGGCGTGGCTGCACACGCTTCCTTTGGTGCGGCGGCTCGAAGTGGAAGGCCGGCGCGTGCTGCTCTGCCACGGCTCGCCGCGCAAGATCAACGAGTTTCTGTGGGAATCGGCCAGCCCCGATCACTTCCTCGAGTATCTGCTGGACCAGGCGGGAGCCGACGTGGTGTGCGTCACCCACACCGGAATCAAGTGGCATCGCGCCCTGCCCAGGGGCAGGCATTTCGTCAACGTCGGCGTCTTGGGGCGCCCGGAGAACGACGGCAACACCAACGTCTGGTATACCCTGCTGTCGTTCGATGGCGCCGAGGTCAGGGTGGAGTTCGTTCCCGTGCTCTACGATTTTCCGGGTCTCGCGTCCGACATGCGGAGCGAGCGCCTTCCGGACGAGTTCATAGAGACCATCACGACCGGCTGGTGGACGACCTGCCTCGAAATCCTGCCCCATAAGGAGCGAGCGCGAGGCCTATATTGATCGCTTCGCGGTTGTGGCAGGGCCTTCAATCCTGGCGCTGACGTTCCCGCAAATTGTCCCGTAATGGTAGCAGGTCATGCAGGCGTGATGGCGGAGTTCGTATTGGGTGGCCGCGCCGTCGAGGCTTTCGCCCAACCGAGCGTCCGGCATCTCAACGAGCAGAGGGCACACCCAGACGCCGTGGTCGGTGACCATGCGAGAGTTCGAGCACATCAACAGGTCCTGGTCGAAGCCGACCAGCATTTCGTCGGTAAGCAGAGCTTCGCCGCCTGGCCCGCTCCGCGCCCTGGATCGAGCCAGTTCGCGGCCAAGCGGCAGGGCGGGCAGTATCTTGAGTCGAGGCCTCGAATAACCGGCCTCCCGGAGCGCGCGAGCGAACCCGGCCAGCGTCGCCAGTTCCTCTTCGTCGGTCCAGGTGCGAACAGCGGTGACCAGGGGGAGCAGCCCGCGCTGATGGAGCCTCCCGACTGCTGCCATGGCCTGCCGGAAGGCGCCCGGTCCACGAATGGCGTCGTTCATCTCCTCCGTGAAGCCGTCGAGGCTGACGCGAACTTCGAGAGAATAGCGGCCGCCGCGCTCGATCTCCGCCAGGCGGTCCGCAACGCGGTCGGTAATCAAAGTGCCGTTGGTGAGCACCGTGGTCGGCGCGCACGCGAGCGACAGGCTGAGCATCTCCAGGAGCTGCGAGTGCAGGAACGGCTCCCCGCCCGTGAAAACCACCTCCTTGACGCCCAGGCGCACCGCCGTTTCCAGTTCCGACCGGACGCGTTCGAGCGACAGAAGGCCGAACGTCCTGACATTCGGCCCGCTGCGGTTGAAGCAATGCGCGCAGGCGATATTGCAAAGGGTCCCCGTAACCTGGAACCACAGGTTGTCGAGGTGCTTGAGCTCGACCTTGGGTTGCGTCATGTCCGATC
>QHZK01000147.1 GCA_003224635.1 Acidobacteriota bacterium
GTTGGCGTTGAGGTTCACGCCCAGCTCGGCGTTGAAGATGTCGGCGGTCGCCTGGGCATAGGCTTGGCCGCCGCCGCTGGGAAGTCCGGTCACACCGGGGGTCAGAACGACCAAGCTGAACATATTCCGCCCGACCAGCGGCAGGTCGTGCACCTTGACTTCGTTGATCTGGCCGGAGACGCCCCCGCCGGCCAGATTCACGGGCGTGACCTGGGCGTTGACGTCGACCGTCTGGGTCGCGGCGCCCAGCTTCAGCGTCACGTTCAGGGTGCGCGTCTCAGCCACCTGGATGGAGATGTCGTTGAGATTCCCTGTTTCAAAGCCGGTCGCTTTGACCGCCAAAGTAAACCTGCTTGCCGGCAGCGCCGTGAATCGATAGTTGCCGGCGGAAGAGGTAACCGTAGTGTGTTCGACGCCGGTGCTCACCTCCTTGATGGTGACCGTGGCGTTGGGCACCACCGCACCGGTAGGATCGAAAACCGTTCCTTCGAGGCCGCTGCTGAATTGAGCCCATGCACTGGACGCAACCAGCATCATCACCCACAGGATCACCCACAGGGTTCCCCACCCCGTTGTCATTCGCGCGCACTTCATCTTTGGTGACCTCCTCTCACGAGGTGCAACCGCAGCCTCGCGTCCAACCCTGCGCACCCGCCAACATGCTTGAACCCAACCGCCGCTTAACCGCTTAACCGAAAACTCTAAACAAACCCCACGTCCGCGCCCTGGTATCCACGAGTGTATCCCAACGCGTGGAACTTTTTATCCTAGCGATTGAAGGGCTGTCAAGCCCTTTTTGACTTTCTAATTCATTGTAATAGTGACCTCTCGAGCTTACGCTGATGCTTCCTTTGAACCGGATGAGTCAACTCGTCATGCTGCCCGCCATCGCTGTGGCATACTGCGGGCTCGCACTCGCACAGACCACTGACGCGCACTCCTCTCGATGGCACCAGCGGCAAGGTGCCACTTACCTCGACCAGCACAACCTCGCGAGGGCTCTCGATGAATTCCGCTCCGCAGTCCGCCTCGACCCCCGCGATCCCACGGCGCGCGACTATCTGGGTGTCGCCCTCGCCGAATCGGGTCGAACCGACCAGGCGGTCGTAGAATTTCGAAAGTCCACTGAGCTTTCCGATTCTTTTGCTCCCGCACACTTCCATCTGGCGCTTGCCTATGATCGCACTGGCCGTCCGTCAGACGCGATCGCTGAGTACGAGGCGGCGCTCTTCAGGGAGCCGGGTCTGGTCGACGCGCGGTACGCCTTGAGCGCGGCCTGCTGGAAGCGCGGAGACCGCGCGGGCGCAATCACGCTGCTGCGCCAGGTGCTTCGGCAGAGTCCGCCTTTCGCCGCCGAAGCGCACTACAACCTCGGGCTCGAGCTGCGGGAGCAAGGAGAACTGGGCGAGGCGGTTCGTGAGCTGAAGGCCGCCGTCGAGCTCGAGCCGCACTCGCCCAAGTTTCAAGCTGCGCTTGGCCAGGCGCTCGCCGAGCGCCAGAGCGCTGTTGTCTCAGTCGAGGCCCTGAGAAAGGCGGTCGCGCTCGCTCCGAACGGCGCCGAGTATCGCTATGATCTGGCCGAGGCCCTCAGGCTGAGGGGTGATTTCGACGCGGCGCAGTCCGAATTCGAGACGGTTTTGAAAATCGACGCGCGATACCCGCGTGCGCATCGGCAGCTCGGGGTTGTGTTGCGCCAAAAGGGCGACTACGAAGCCGCGGCAGCCCAGCTCGAGCAGGCCGTCACGGAAAACCCGGAGGACGCCGAGGCCCGGTACACCTTGGGTTCTGTCCTTGTCAAGCTGAACGACCCCGAGCGGGCCATTGCACAGCTTGCCGAAGCCGTGCGGCTCGATGCCTACGACGCTGCATCGCGGATCGCTCTGGCCGGAGCGCTCAGAAAAGTCGGCAGGACCCAGGACGCTCAAGAGCAGATGACGCGCGCCCAGGCGCTTGATGAGTTAAAGGCAAACGCCGGGCGCTCGCGAGTGCTCCTGGGATCAGCGGTCGATCATCTCGAGAAAGGCGAGGTTGACACCGCGCTCAACGAGTTACGTCAAGCGGTATCTCTGAGTCCGGATTACGCAGACGCCCACTTCCAGCTCGCCCGCGCCTCGTTGCGGAAGGGCGCTCCTCCGGTCGAGGTCACCAAGATTCTCAGGCGGGTCATTGAGCTGAAGCCGGATGACGCCCAGGCCCACTTGGAACTGGGACTCTTGCTCGAGCGGATGGGCGCTCCCGAAGCGGCAGGCGAGCTCCATCGCTCCCTGGACCTTGCGCCCAGCCTGATCGAGGCCCACCGCGCGCTGGGCAAGATGGCGCTCGAGGCTCGCGACTGGGCAACGGCGAGATCTGAATTCAGCGCTATCCTGGCGTGGGACTGGAACGACCGTGACGCCCGCAGGGACCTGTCGATCGCTCAGGCCCGTCAGAACCACCAATCGAATTAACGAGCATTACAGAATATAGTGACGACCGCTGTAGCGGCGGTCTGTGACCGCCGTATTTTTCGGCGCTCATAGGGCGCCGCTACAGCTCTCGCGCTCAGCTTCCGCGCACGCGCGGAAACTCACGGGACACGAGCCCGGCGCCCTCCTTCACGGTGATAATCTGATCGCTCCGAAGATTCTCCAGCCTGGTCACCGTTCCGCTCGGCCACCGGACTTCGACGGAATCGACGGCCTGTCTCTGCCCCAGACCGAAGTGCAGTCGGGGGTCTTGGGCCGATTGGTAGCTCCTTCCGCCCTTTCGCTGATCGTAAAGCGTCAGGTCGCCAGACACAACCTTCACCCGGGCGCCCACTCCGTCGCGGTTAGACTTGGTCCCGACCAGGAAGACCTGCAGCCAGTGGTTGCGATTGCCCCCGTCATTGCGGAGCAATTGCGGCGCCTGGCCGTTGTTGCTCACCAGAATATCCAGGTCGCCGTCGTTGTCGAAATCGCCCACGGCGGCGCCGCGACTGACGCGGGCCAGTCGAAAGTCCGGCCCCAGCTTGTGGCTGACGTTTTCGAAGATTCCCCTGCCCGTGTTGCGGAACATGAGTTTCGGCTCGGCGTATTGAGTATCGCGGTGATAGAGCTGGATGTTGTCGAGGATGTGCCCGTTGGCCATGAAGATGTCGCAAGCGCCGTCATTGTCGTAATCCATGAAGCACGCGCCAAACCCGCTCATATGAAAGGTGGCGTAGCCGAGCCTGGTTTCAAAGGTCGCGTCTTCGAAAGATCCGTCGCCAAGGTTTCGATACAGCCGGGCGTGCTCGAAATCCAGGTGAGTCACCACGAGGTCGAGCCAGCCGCCGCCGGCGGTGTCCGCAGCGTCTGTGCCCATTCCCGCCTCGGTCCGTCCCTCGGCGCTCGCCGCCACGCCCGCCAGGTAACCGATCTCGCGAAACGTCCCGTCACGATTGTTGTGAAAAAGAAAGTTGGTCATCGAGTCGTTGGCGATGAAAATGTCCTGCCAGCCGTCATTGTCGTAGTCGAAGGTCACCACGCCCAGCCCGTTGCCGGGCTTCAAGCCCACTCCGGAGGACTGGCTTACGTCCGTGAACGTGCCGTCGCCGTTGTTGTGATAGAAGGTCGGCGTCTGCCCCTTGTAGACGTCGGGATGGCAGTACCCGCGATAGCCGGGCTTGTGTTCTCCGCACCAGAGGTTGTGGTCCGGCGACCAGTCCACGTAATTGGCCACCACCAGATCGAGTCGCCCGTCGTTGTCATAATCGAGCCAGGCGGCGCTCGAGCCCCACTTACCTCGGTTGGCGACGCCGGCCCGCGCTGTCGCGTCGCTGAAGGTCCCGTTGCCATTGTTGTGATAGAGGATGCACCGGTCGTAGCCTAGCACGTAGAGGTCGGGAAAGCCGTCGTTATCATAGTCCCCAACCGCCACCCCCATGCCGAATAGTGTCTCGGCGCCCACGCCGGCCTTGTCCGTCAGGTCGCTGAAGCTTCCGTCGCCATTGTTCCGGTAAAGCGCGCTGCGCAGGGGTCGCCGGGGCTGGTAGGTTCGTGTGGCCGCCCCGTTCACCAGGTACAGGTCCATCAGGCCGTCCTGATCGTAATCGATCCAGCCACAGCCCGACCCCATCGTCTCAATCAGGTATTTCTCCGGAGAGGCTGCGTTGTCGTGTTGGAAGGTGATGCCCGATGACGGGGCGACGTCCACAAAGACTGGGTTCGAGGTGACTGCCTGTGACGCTGCCCCCGCTGCGGGGCGCGAGGCCAGCGCCGCAAGAACTTGCAGTAGTTCTCTTCTCGAAAGCGCCGATCTTTGCTTCATCCAATGTCTGCCGGTGCTTCTCTCTGGCGCCGGGCCGGTGTTGGCCTGTCGGCTCTCAGAACCGGATGACCTCGGTCGTCCCGCCGAACACCACTCGACGGGTACTCTTGCTTGCCGCTATGCATACGTCAATCTTCCGCATCGTCGGCTCGAGCATTTTCGATCCATCAACCAGACCGAAGCTTAGCTGTCGATCTCGATCGCTCCAGAGCGCCCGCATCCGCATGAACTCGCCTCGGCGGTAATTGAAACTGATTCCGTCATCCTCGCATAAGACAAGCTCTCCGTCCGCGCCCGGGTAAACCTTAATCGTCAGCGGATCGTCGGTCATCTGGGTAGCGTACTGTCTGACCGGACCGATGGGGAGCACTGCCCCGGCGCGAACGTACAATGGTATTGTGGCCAAATCGACAGGACGCTCTATCTCACGCCCGCCTTCGACTTTCTCCTCCGTCCAAAAGTCGTGCCACAAGCCGCGGGGCAAATACAGCCGGCGCGAAGTCGCCCCCTTTTCGGTGACCGGGGCCACCAGCATGTCACGACCCCACAGATACTGGTCCCCGCACTCGACCGCGCGGGGATCGTCCGGATAGTGGAGCCAAAGCGCCCGTATGACGGGAATGCCTGTATCGTGCGCTTCGCGAACGGCGGAGTACAGGTAAGGCAGCAGGCGATAACGCAGCTCCAGGTATTTCCGACAGATCGGTTCGACGTGGGGATTGTGGAGTTCCCTGGGATCGGGGAGCGCCGCGTTCCCATGGTATCCCTCGAGCTCGGTGGGACCGTAGTCTCCGGTGTTCCAGCCCCAGGGCAGCCGCAGCTTCCACGTTCGACCGTGCGA
The DNA here is from genome assembly GCA_003224635.1 of Acidobacteriota bacterium. GTDB lineage: Bacteria > Acidobacteriota > Terriglobia > UBA7540 > UBA7540 > QHZK01. The sequence goes on from QHZK01000147.1 coordinate 5,111, forward strand.
GCGGAAGAGAGGGCAGAAGGCGCTGAACTGAAACCAACGCACATACAACTCGCCGGTAAGCTCCTTCGTGGTTACGAACCCGCCGGTATCAGTCCCCCAAAACGGCACGCCGCTGAGGCTTGTGTTGAGCCCAACGGAGACCTGGGCCCGCAGGGCTTCCCAGGTGGAATCGATGTCGCCGGACCACAGCCAGCCGTAGCGTTGAAGCCCGGCATATCCGTTGCGGTTGAGCGCGTAGGGGCGGACGCTCGGGCGCTCGATCGCGGGACCTTCCCAATACATGCGGTTGCGCACGAGGCACGCGGTTGGGCTGAGGTCGTCGCCTTCGTCAGGCCACCAGCCGTCGACACCCAGGCGGAAGACATCGAGGTGCGTGGCCCAGTAGCGCGCCGCGTCGTCCGCTGGCCGGGCCGCAGCGCCGGTGTCGCTCACCTGTCCGTGTAATCCCTCCGGCGGGTTCACGACGTGCAGTACGATCTTGAAGTCTTTCTGGTGCAGGTCTCGAATCATCGCCGCGGGATCAGGAAATGCGCGGTTATTGAAGACAAACGATCCGTGGCCCGTGTTCCAGCCCGACGGACAAAATCCAGTGCCGAGGTAGATGAGGGCGTCACAAGGGAGCTTCTTCTCGCGAAACGTCTTGGCCTCAGACAACACTTCTTCGCGGCTCGCCAGCGTGCGATGGGACTGCTGATAACCCAGAGCCCAGATCGGCGGCAGGTGTGGAAATCCTGTCAGCCGCGCGTATTCCGTCAGAAGGTCAGGCGGGTGTTCGGCTACGATCAGGAAGACGTCCAGCGGGAGGGCAGCTTGCAAGGTCCAGGGCGTAAAGCGGCCGTCTTTGCCGATCAAGTCAAAGCTTCCAAGCGGTTGATGGAAAAACAGCGCCCACCCCTGAGCGCTGACCAGCCAGGGGACCGGCATCCGCGCGCCGTCGACGGGCACGTCGTGGACGCCCTCGCCGCTCTTCATGGGATAGGCGACGCCGCGACGGTCGAATTGCGGCCCGCCTTCGCCCAGCCCGAAGACGGGACGCTCCCCGCGCGAGAAACGGACCGCACCATTCTCCTTTGAGATTTCGATCTGTTGAATCACGTTTCCTTGATAGTCGCCGACCTTCAAGGCCAGCGGGGCCGATGAAACGCTGACGCGAAGCTTGCCCCAGAAAAACATCTGGGGATCCCGGATCGACCTTATTCTCGCGACCGGCTCCGGCCAATCTTGCTTGACCAGAACCAGGTCATCCGCAATGGCCTCTACGCTCCCATCATCGAGGACAGGAAGCACACCGAGTCGCAGAGTTTGCGGGCTTACCACCGTTGCCGAGAACTCCGCTCGCCGCCCCGCGACCGTGATCGCACGGGCGCCGGCGGCTCCCTGCTGTTGACCGGGCTGCGCGACCTTCACGCCGAGCAGCGAACCGGCCCCTGTTGTACCCAAGCGAGCGAGAACCTCCCGACGGGAGACCAGGTTGCTCATGGTGATTGTGGGGACAACGGCTAGACGGCCTTGGCGCTGACCTTCCAATACACGGCGTAGCGTTCGCCCGACAGCCTGTAGAGCGGGACCAGGTTGACGTTCTGCTGCTGACCCACGGTGCGGAACCTCAGCGGATTGCCGAGGGCCGGTTCCACCCATGCTGCCGGATTCTTGGAGGCCGTGGCGATGGCCGGCACCGGAATCGGCTCACCGGTTGGCGCCGTGTCGTATCCCGGATAGGTCAAAGCCTTGCCCAGGCCCTGGCCGCCCAACTGTCCGGCGAGCACCAGCGGGCCGTACATCATCGCTTGAAGGGTGGGATCGTCGGGCATCGGATCGACGTGAAGGCTCATGGGCAAGCTGAGGTCCACCCGGTCGCCGTCCTTCCAGACGCGGTTCAAGGTCAGGTAGCTCGAGGGGCTGGAGAAAACCGGCAGCGCGGACCCGTTCAACTTCACCGTCCCCCCGCGCGTTGCCCAGTAGGGAATCCGGACGCGCAGCGTCAGTTCGACGGGCCGCTGGGAGCGAACTACGAGTGTCGTTCCCTCTTGCTCCGGGAAACTCGTTTCCTGACGCAGCTTGAGACCTTTTTCCGGCCAGGTCAGTTCAGAAGCGATGAAGAGGTTGACGAAGACTCCGCGCTCGTCGTGGAAGTAAATCGTGTCGGCGAACTTGGAGAATTCCTCGGCGCCCGTTCCCGTGCAGCACCAGAAGGAGTCCCACGGCGAGTTGTAGTACTTCCAGTAGCCCGAGCCGAGCGGCAGGAAGTAGCTCTTCAGTCCCTGCGAATCCTGCGTGCCGAGCCGGTGATTGAAGAGCGTGCGCTCGTAGTAGTCCATGACGCGCGGGTCCGCCGTCCAGCCGAAGACGTGCCTCGTCAGCTTCAACATGTTATAGGCGCAGCAGCACTCCTCGGTATACTCGCCGAGCTCGCTCGCCAGCTTGCCCGGGTCCGTGCGCCAGTGCTCCCCGTTGCTCGTTCCGCCCGTGCAGTAGGCGCGCTCGCCCGTCACCTCGCGCCAGAAATAGTCTGTGATGTCGCGGTAGCGCTGTTCTCCCGTCAGTTCGTAGGCGCGGGCGGCGCCGATGACTTGAGGTATGTGCGTATTGGCATGGATGCCCTTCAGCTCATCACGACGCGCGGCCAGCGGATCGAAGAACATCCTCTTCTCAAACCGGCTCGCCATAAACAAGTACTGACGCTTGCCGGTGACAGCGTAGAGGTTCGCCAGGACCTCCTGCATGCCCCCGAACTCGGTCTGCAGGATGCGCTGCATGTGCTCGTCGCTGATGCTTTGGTGCCAATGTCCCACCCAGCCGGCCATCCCCTCCGCTGCCGCCAGAGCCTGTTCGTTCCCGCAGTACAGGTACGCGTCCAGAAGGCCGGCCATAATTTTGTGGTAAGTATAGAAGGGCGCCCACACGTGCCTGCCCTCACGCAGCCGATCGAACTCCTCGACCGGGAAGGCGCTGAGGTAACCGTTCTGGTGGGCCTGCTGGCACTTGGCAAGCTCCGCAACGATCGTGTTGGCTTTGTCTTTCAGAGCTTCGTCAGCGGTGCTGGCGTACACCAGCGCGCAGGCGGAAAGATAATGGCCGCCGGCGAAGTGTCCGCGGAGCTCGCAATCGGGCTTTTCCCATCCGCCCAGCGGCTCGGCCGAGGAGGCGAGTCCCGCAGTCAGCCGGAAGCTGTGCAGGAGCCGGTCAGCGGGAAGAGAGTTCAACCACTGGCGGTTGATCTCCGCGGCCTGTTTGAAAGGACCGTCGAGCAGGCGAACCTGCTCGAGCCGGAAAGGTTCGACCGTCCAGGTCACGCGCTCGCGGTCGCTCCCGTGGCCTTTGGCACGCAGCGTATCGACCGCCGGGTCCTGTCCAGGGAACGCCAACGGCCCGGCTGGCACAAGCGACGCTGCGCCTGCCGCCGCCGCCATCGAGACAAACTGTCGCCGGGTAAGATGATAGGAGTTCGTCATGGGAATCCACCTCCAAAGGTGCGACCGGGTGAGGGGAGCGAAACGGCCTTCTTCAGGCGAACGCTCCCTTCCGAGCTGCCGGAAGATATCGCCGGGAGCGTCACCAACTCCCGCGTTCTCCCAGGGTATTGATGACTCGGCCGAGCCGCTCTGTCGCTTCTTTTCCAAGTGCGAGATCCCTATCTCCGTATCGGCGATTGTATACATCGGGACGCAAATGCTCGTCAAGCAGCCCCACTGAATGCCGAGACGCTTCGGTTCGCTCGACGATTTAGGGCAAGACCGGACTTGCATGGCTCCGGTTTCTGTGTCAGAGATACTAGGGAGACGAGGCTGCGCCCAGGATGAATCCGCGGAGGTGTAGCTGTTGTCCAGGGCCGCGCGGAGGATACGATGACGGTTACTATCCGGGACGTGGCGCGACAGGCTGGCACATCGACCGCGACTGTCTCCCACGTCTTGAACTCAACCGGCCGAATCACCGACAAGACGCGGCGACGCGTCCTGACCGCAATCAAGACATTGAAGTACCACCCCAACCTTCATGCAAGGAATCTGGCGCTGGGCACCAGCCGAACTTTAGGGATAATCGTCTCGGACATCGAGAACCCATTCTTCCCCGCCGTCGTGCGAGCTTTCGAGATTCGCGCCCAGCGTCGAGGTTATGATGTGATCGCCAGCAACACAAACTACGACCCGAGGCTCATGAAGCGCGCCGCAGAGCGCATGCTGGAACAGAAAGTTCGAGGCGTCGCCATCATGACCTCGGAGATGAGCCCTAAGCTGGTTCAGGAAATCCTGGAACGCGACATCGCCGTGACTTTCTTCGACTCCGGCCTGCCTCGGGAACACACGAGCACGATCAAGATGGATTACCGATCGGGCATCCGGGAGGCTGTGGAGCACCTGTATCGGTTCGGCCACCGCCGCATCGCTTTCGTCGCGGGCCGGTCTGTGTTCCGAAACATCAAGGCGCGCCAGGTTGCCTATGTGGATTCCATGCGAGGTCTGGGGCTCGATCCCGGGCCGATTCTCGCCGGGAACCAGCGCTTCGACGGTGGACTCTCGGCGGGAGTGGCCATCGCCCGCATGAAGCCCCGGCCCACCGCGGTCATCGCCATGAATGACCTTACCGCCGTCGGTGTGATCAAGGCCTTGCACCAGGCGGGACTGCGCGTACCGCAAGATGCTTCGGTTGTAGGTTTCGATCGGACCCAGTTGGCCGAATGCTTTATACCGACGCTCACGGCCGTGGACATGCACGCCGATCGCTTGGGTCAAACGGCAGCCGACGCCTTGCATGAGCTCTGCACGGCCGCCAACGGCGAAGGTAGGGAGTATTGCATGCCCCTCAAGCTCGTAGTGGGCGAGTCGACGGGCCCCGTTCCCGAAGAGTTATGACTTACTGGTGGCTGCCAAATATAGCGACGACATTTTCTGTAGCGGCGGTCTGTGACCGCCGTTTTTCGGCGCTGTGACCGAGTTTTGCGGTCTGTGACCGCCGTTTTTCGGCGCTCATAGAGCGCCGCTACAGCGCTGGACACCCAAGCCATGACAGCCGTCACAGGGGGGAGGCCAACACAGATGTTGAGCGACCGCCGAGCGCATTTGAAAAGTTTGGCCGCTGGAATCGGCGCGCTAGCCGCCTCGTGGGCCGTGCCAGCGCCGTCTTCCGGCGCCAAGGGCCCGCTCGATAACGCGGACTCGGCGCCTCGGTTCAAAATCGAAGAGATTCCTCTGAAGCAGGTTGTCGTCGACGATAAATTCTGGTCCCCGCGCCTCGAGGTTAACCGGACCAAAACCCTCGACCACGTCTACGGGGAACTCGAAGCCTCCGGCTGCATTCGCAATTTTGACCTTGCGGCCCGGAAAGCCACGGGAAGGTTCGGCGGCCCGTGGTGGGCAGACTCGGACGTGTATAAGTGGATCGAAGGCGCCTCATACGTGCTCGGGTCGCATCCTGATGCCGCGCTTGAGCGGAAGGTAGACGACCTTATTGCCAGGATCGCTGCCGCTCAGCAACCGGACGGTTACCTGAATACTCATGTCCTCATCGAGGAGCCCGACCTGCGCTTCAGGAACCTGGCCTTCTTCCACGAGGATTTCAGCTCCGGTCACTTGTTCGAGGCGGCGGTGGCGCATTACGAGGCGACCGGCAAGAGAGGGCTCCTCGATGTGGCCACGCGGCTGGCCGACTGTTTTGACGCCACTTTTGGACCGGGAAAGCGCGCCGGGCTTTCAGGCCACGAGGGCATCGAGCTCGCGTGGGTGCGACTCTACAGGGCGACGGGGGAGAAGCGCTATCTCCGGCTCGCGGAGTTTTACTTGAACCAACGGGGCCAAAAGCCTTCCCTCTTCGAGCGCGAGTACGAGAGTCTGCCCCGAGACCGCACGGTCCTTTGGCGTGAGGGCAGGCCCGTCAACCTGCGCGCCCTGCACGAGCATTTCTTCCTGGCCCGCCCGCCGGCCTTCGACACCAGTTATTGCCAGGACAACTTGCCGGTGCGGGAGCAAAGCTCAGCCGTGGGACACGCCGTGCGTGCCATGTTCCTTTATTGCGGGGTGGCCGACGTGGCCGATGAAACGGGCGACCCGGCGCTCCTTGCCGCCCTCCACCGTTTGCACGACAGCGTCACGTTGAGGCGCATGTACGTGACGGGCGGCATCGGCCCATCGGCAAAGAACGAGGGCTTCACCGACGACTACGACCTGCCCAACGAAAATGCCTATCAAGAGACCTGCGCCTCGGCCGGAATGGTCCTCTGGAATCATCGGATGTTCAAACTGACCGGCGACGGGAGCTACATCGACTTGTTGGAACAGTCGCTGTACAACGCGGTGCTGGCGGGCGTGTCGCTCGAAGGGAACACGTTCTGCTACGCTACGCCGCTCGCCTGCGACACAGAATTCAAGCGGCAACCCTGGTTCGAGGTCCCGTGCTGCCCGACCACGGCGTCCCGGTTCCTTCCCTCGCTCGGCCGGTACGTCTACAGCCAGTCGGCGGACGGCCTCTGGGTGAATCTTTACGTCGGCGGGGAGCTGAGCGTCACGCTGCCGAACGGCGCAAAGGTCAAGGTCCGGCAGAGAACAGATTACCCTTGGGACGGCCACGTCAGGCTGCAGGTAGAGGTTGACCAGGCGCAGGAGTTCACGCTGCATGTACGGATTCCCGGTTGGGCGCAAGCATCTGCCCTCAGACTCAATGGAGCGAAGCTGAGCCCGCCGGTTTCCAAAGGCTACGCCCATATCCACGCCCGATGGTCCCGGGGCGATGGAGTAGAACTCTCGATTCCCTTGGAGACCGTGAAGCTCGAAGCCAACCCCAAGGTTTTGCAGTCGCGCGGTAAAGTCGCGCTGCGTCGCGGACCGCTGATCTATTGTCTCGAGCAACCGGATAACAAGGCCGACCTCGACCGGATCGCGCTTCCTTCGGCGGGCGGCAGGTTGGCCGAGCATTTCGAGGCCGGACTGCTTGGAGGCGTGGTTATCATTGAGGGCGAAGGCCGAGTTAGGCATCTCGACGGCTGGGAGACTGCGCTTTACCGGCCGGTCCGTCCGACGGATGGCGCGCCTGCAGCCATCAAAGCCATTCCGTACTGTGTGTGGGGAAACCGGGGACAGCAGAAAATGAAAGTGTGGATCGACTCGGTCGCGTCGTGACGAGGGCCGCGCTTCCGCGCGGCATTCGGGTTCAGAAAGCCACCTTCAGGGAGAACTGGAAGTCGCGCATGTCTGTGTTCGCGCAGGTGATCTGGCCTGCGGTGGGCGACGCCAAACTGGTTGTGCTTGAAAGGCCGCTTGACGACCGGTGTAGGGGTGAACTGATAGGGTTTTGCGTCCAGGACGCGGTTGCGCAGGAATTCAAACGCTTCCCCGTGGAGCTCGTTGCTGCCCGAGCGCGTGGAGACCGAAACCACGCCCGCCCCTCCCCCGAACTCGGCCGAATACGTGCCCGTCAAGACCTTGAATTCCTGGACGGATTCCGCCGAGGGCTGAACAAGGACCGTGTTAAAGGTGTATTCGTTGTCCCAGATTCCATCGACCAGCCAAGCGTTAGTGTTGGCTTGGCTGCCCAGGGCGTTATAGTCCGAAGCTGCCTGCGGGTTGAAGGTGCTGGCTCCGGAGAGGTTTTCACCCTGCTGCCCCGTGGTGACGCCGGGGACGAGATAGACAAGCTGAGCAAAGTTTCGGCCGCTCAGCGGAAGGCTGCGGACCGCGGGTCCGGTGATCACCTCGCCGAGCTCGGCGCTCTCCGATTTCACCAAGGGGACAGCCGCCGTCACGGTGACGGTCT
>QHZK01000473.1 GCA_003224635.1 Acidobacteriota bacterium
CCTGAGCGCCATGGAAACCCAAGCGGGGCGCGTGAGCGGTCCGGCCATTGGATACGAGCTTCGCCTGGACTACCTTCAGGACTATATCGACTTGGAGGCGCAACTGCACCAGATGCTTTTGCGCCTGCACTTCCCTCAGACCATCGCCACGTGTCGCCGGACCGCGGCGGGCGGCCTTTTCCGCGGCGCCGTTCAGCAGCAGGAGGAGGTGCTGGGGGCCGCGGTCCGCGCCGGCTGCCAGTCGGTGGACGTGGAGATCGAATCGGTGGCTCGCGCCGGGTCGTCCTGGCTTCGCCAGTTTCAGCCCGCCAAGGTGATTGTCTCCTATCACAATTATCACCGCACCGTGGCGCTCGGCAAGATGTACGCCCGGCTGGCCCGGTTGCCGGTCCAGGTGGTCAAAATCGCCGCGAAGGCGACCCGATTGCGTGACAACCTTCAGATTCTGCGCCTGCTCAAGAAGCACCGCACTCGCAAACCAAGGCTGGTGGCGCTCGGCCTCGGCCCCATGGGACTCCCTTCGCGGCTGCTGGCTCTCAAGTGGGGCTGTCCGTTCACCTACGCCTCGGCGGGGGAGCACCTGGGTGTGGCGCCCGGCCAGCTCCCGGCGGAGGTCATGCGCGCCGTTTACCACGTCGACCACCTCGATCAGCGGACGCAGCTTTTTGGCGTCGTGGGCTCGCGCGCCTCGATGTCGCTCTCGCCTGCGATGCAGAACGCAGCCTTTCAGGCCAAGCGCGTCAATGCCATCTATCTGCCTTGCGAGACGAATCGCCTCGAGGACTTTCTGACCTTTGCGCGCACGATGGGGTTTATGGGTTTCAGCGTGACGATGCCCTACAAGAGCGCCATCATCCGCGAGCTCGATTGGCTGGATCCGCTGGCGGCCCGGATCGGGGCTTGCAATACCGTCGCCGTCCAGCGCGGGAAGTGGATGGGCTGGAACACCGACGCGGCGGCGGTCATCGAGGTGCTCACCAAGCGCCTGAGGCTGGCGGGCAGCCGCATCCTCATGCTGGGCGCGGGCGGCGCGGCGCGCGCCGCCGCGTATGCCCTGCGCGCCGAGGGCGCTCTGGTCTTCATCGCGGCCAGACGCGAATCCGCCGCCCGACGCCTGGCCCGCGGCCTCTCCGCCCAGGTGGTCCCTTGGTGGAGCGCCGACGGCTTGGACGTGGATGCGGTGATCAACGCCACTCCGGTGGGCATGGCCCCGCAAGTGGACGCCTCCCCCATAGACTTGGCCCGCCTGCGCGCGCGCGTGGTGTTTGACATGGTGTACCATCCACTCGAAACCCGCTTCCTGCATCAGGCCCGGAGCCGCGGCTTGATCGCCATCCCGGGTCTCGAGATGCTGGTAGCCCAGGGCGCCCGGCAGTTTGAGATCTGGACCGGCCAGGCCGCCCCACGCGCGCTGATGGAGCAGGCAGTGCGCCAGACCCTCAGCTATTCAGCCGTCGCGTGACGAACGTCAAGAGCAAGTCATAGATAGATAGTTATCCTTTTTCAGTCGAGACAGTCGAAAGTTAAAAGTTGAAAAGTCGAAGGAGCGCGGTTGAGGAGCCGTTTTGCATCACGCGACCCTGGCCGAGGGGTTTTCGGACTGATGGAAAACGTGAAGCCAATTAACTGAGGCGTGGTGGAGCGAATGAGGGTTGTTTCTGTAAACGTGGGGCTTCCCCGCGAGGTGGCATGGAAGGGTGGGAGTGTGAGCACCGGAATCTTCAAGGGGCCCGTCCGAGGCCGGGTGACGGTGCGACGGCTGAATCTGGATGGAGACCGGCAGGCTGACCTTTCGGTGCACGGCGGCGCGGACAAGGCAGTCTACGCTTACCCGGCCGAGCACTACGACTACTGGCGCAGTGAGTTGGCTGGCATGGAGATGCCGTTTGGCCTGCCTGGAATGTTCGGCGAGAACTTTACCACGGAGGGTCTGGTTGAAGACGCGGTCAATATCGGCGACCATTTTCGCATTGGGACGGCGGAGCTGGTGGTGACCCAACCGCGCCTTCCGTGCTACAAGCTCGGGCTCAGGTTCGGACGAGACGATATGGTCAAACGGTTCCTGGCCAGCGGCCGAACCGGGTTCTATTTTTCGGTGTCCCGCGAGGGTGAGGTCGAGGCCGGCGATGCAGTTGCGCTGATCGATCGGGAACCGAACCGCGTGGCCGTTCCGGACATCACGCGGTTGTACGTGAGCAAGCGCTACAGCCCTGCCGAGGTGGAAACGCTGCGCCGCGCCACGAGGGTGCAGGCACTCCCGCAGAACTGGCGCAGTTATTTCCTCGGGCGCCAGGAGAAGCTCGGCTAAACAGAAGAACCGAAGCTTGTCTCCGCTCATAACTTTCGACTTTCGCCTATGCCTGCAGCAGCTCCCGTCTTCAGCGAATTCCGCCGGCTGGCCGGCCGCGGCAACGTGGTCCCGGTTTACACCACGATTGTGGCGGACCTGCTGAGTCCCGTCTCCGCCTTCTTGAGGCTCGCTCCTCAAACGGAGAGCCGGTCGAAGGCCGGTCCTTACCATTTCCTGCTCGAAAGCGTCGAGGGCGGAGAGCGCGTGGGCCGATACACTTTCTTTGGAGTTGACCCCTTCCAGGTGATTTCGTGCCGGGGCGACCGGATCACCCTGACGAGGGGGGCGCATCAAGTTGAGGAGTCGGGCAGAATCTTCGACTACTTGCGCCACGTCGGGGCGCGGTATCACCCGGTGCAGGCGCCCGCCCGGTCGGGCGAAGCCCTGCCCCCGTTTTCGGCCGGCGCGGTCGGTTATCTAGCCTACGAGGCGGTGCGCCAGCTTGAGCATCTCCCTCCGCGTGTCGAGCCGGACGTGGACCTGGACGACGCTGTCTTCATGTACTTTTCGAGCCTCGCGGCCTTCGACCACGTGCAGCACCGGCTGTTTCTGATTGCGAACGTGCTGACGGAGGAAGGCGGCGGCAGCCTTCGGGCGAAGTATGACGGGGCCGTCCGGCATTTGGCTCGCCTCGTGCGAGCGCTCGAGCGCCCGTTGCCCCTGCCGCGTTTCCGCCCCCCGCGGGGCCCGTTGCGGTTCCGCTCCAACATGACGCGGGCGCGCTACGAAGCCATGGTCGAGCGCGGCAAGGAGTACATCCGCGCGGGCGACGTCTTCCAGGTGGTGCTCTCACAGCGGCTCAAAGTGCCGGTGCGCGTGCCGCCCTTCCAGGTTTACCGGGCGCTGCGCGTCGTCAACCCGTCGCCTTACATGTATTTTCTGCGCCTGGGCGACGCGACGGTGCTCGGCTCCTCGCCCGAGATGCTCGTGAAGGTCGCGGGGCGCGAGGTCGAGTACCGGCCTATCGCGGGCACGCGGCCGCGCGGCAAAACCGAAGAGGAAGACCGTCGGCTCGAGCAGGAGCTGAAGTCGAGC
>QHZK01000465.1 GCA_003224635.1 Acidobacteriota bacterium
GCCAGCCTGTTCGATCATTCGCAGGAGGTTTAGCTGGTATTGGGACTCATAGACGTCTAAAACGGAAGGCGGGTTATCTCAGTGGGATTCCTGGCATAAGGGAAGTGCGTTGTAGCGTCGGCATCTCTACCGGCAGTCGTGCGAGCATCTTGCCCGCGCGTCTGAGGCGAGGACACCCCGTGACAGCCGATGGCGCTGCGACCATGAACTGCCCTTCGGCGGCTCTTCCGGGCTGTGGTAAGGTCCATACCCCGCTCCGGAGGTTTTCAGCTCCGGGACCTCGAGGCTCGAACGCAATCTGGTGCTGCGGACCGATTCCGACATGTTCTCTCCTCCGTTACTGCCCCAATGTCCGAAGTCCTTCCTCCAGCATCGCCTCGGCCCGTCCGCTCCACCCGGCGGACTTCGTCCGGTCTTCCCAATTCGCGCTCCGCATGCAGTGAGCGGCTTTGTAGAAGGGCAAGCGCGCGGCGACTTCCGGATGGCGGCCCGCGTTCAGGTAGGTCTCGAGAAATAATGCGGTGGCATCATCCAGCGCCCTGATGGAGCCAAAACGACGCAGCGCCTGTCGCTCGAGGCTCAAGATAAATCCTGCGACGTCGCGCGCGGGGTCCGCGGTGTTATAAACGTCCCAATCGAAGACGACCGTACGTCCTTCCCCGAGCACCACCTGATAGGACCCAAAGCGGCCATGGTCGGCGCTCAGGGGCATCGTGCCGAGTGGAGGACCAAGGAGAAAGTCACCCGTGCTTATCGAGTGACCATGGCTGGCGCACAGGGGGATCGTGCTGAGGGAGGGTGCAGCGGCCCTCAACCGCTCGAATAGCTGCTTGGACTTGGCAGCCAAAGGTCCGCCTTCCTCGCATAGAAGGCGGCACTTGCGTTCGCTGCCGCCGAGGATTTTCTCGACGTCTATGAGCTTGCCCGATGGCGGGGCTAGAGCATGGAACCGCGCTAACCATCGCGCGCACCGTTCCGCAACCAAGGCACGTTGGTGCTCATCACCGACTAAAAGAATGTCTTTCGCCCTCGCTCCCTCGACTTTCTCTTGCAAGAGCAGGCGCAAGGAGGGCAGATAGGCGATGGGTTGCGGGATGGAGAACTCTGCTTCGGGGCCAAAACCTGCTTGCACGAGTCTCTCCATAACTTGATACACGTCCGGGCGGTCGGTAGCGTAGACCTTGCCAATCAGGCCAGTTCCCAAAACAATTTCGAACGTACAGCGCTTCGCCACGTGCCACTTCAGCACCCGTACCCGGACCTCCCGCGCGGTGCCCGACGATCGAGAGACCGAGGGCCCTTCCAGATGTTTGGCCAACTCATCGGGGTCAAGGATCGTCGCGAGGGTTGGAATGCCTGGATCGTCAACGACGGAAGTAGACGGAAGCTTTGAATCAACGGGGCTGCGGACCGATTTCGGCACCTTCTCTCCTCCTCAACCCTGAAGGGTCAGCGGCCGCCGGTTGAATCTCCCCGAATCGCGATTGAGCAGAGTTCGCCGCCTAGTCCCGGCGCTTGAGCACGGGAGGCTTATCGTCTTCCTTGCCCTGATCGGTGGTGGAGGGCGTCTGCGCCGTCGTAGTCTTGTCCGTGGACTCGCGCTTCTTGAGCGTAGGGCCGGGCCTTTCCTGCTTTCGCCGGTTGCTGATCACCATCTGCATGCGCGACTTGACGTCGTCAAATTCCGAAGTTGAGACCAGATACTGGTCCCGCTTGGGAAGAATCTCCTTGATCTCTTCCTCAGACTTCACGATGCGGTCCGGCGTAGGCGGGTGGTCCATAAAGACCTTGGGAACGCTGCCCGGCTCGCGGCGTTCTTCCTGGATGACCTTTCCGAAGAAGGCCACGTAGGAATTGGGGTCATAACCCGCTTTATACATGTACTGGAGCCCGAGGTAGTCGGCCTCCGCTTCGGCGGAACGGTTGAACTTCAGGAATGCCAGAGGCACGCCGAAGTTAAGGCCCTGCGCGGCGGCCACATAAACCGGATAGGACATGGGCGTAAAGATCAGCGGGATAAACGCGTACTGCATTAGAGTCATTTTGGTCATCTGCGAGGCCCAATGGCGCGCCGCCGCGTGAGCGATCTCGTGCGCCAGCACGCCCGCCACCTGGTCTTCTTCGTCGGCGGCCAGCAGCATGCCCGTGTTGACGTAGAGGAACCCGCCGGGAAGAGTAAAGGCGTTGATCGTGGGGTCGTCGATGATCTTCACCGTGAGGGGAATCGTCAGGTCCGAATTGCGGGCCACGTTCTGCGCCACCCGGTTCACGTACTCATTGATCACCGGGTCGGTGATGATCTTCGCGGAGTGGTCAATCTCCGTCGCGTACTGCTTGCCAATGGCGATTTCCTTCTCCTGAGAAATGATGCTCTTGTGCGCCACCTTCCGGTTGCCAACATCTTCCACGTCGTTCTTCTTGTTGTCTGCACCGGAGAGGACCTGCGCGAACGAGAAAAGCAGCGCCATTAGCAAGCCCGCCCTGAGCGCAGCGAATGGGAAGCCAGCCTTGCGAGTCGTTTTCATTCGTTTGCTCCTTCACCGCCCGGCTTCCTGATTATACATCAGACCAGCGCCGCAAAGCTGCGGATTTCCGACGATCATTCTGGACGGCGCTCCCCTGCCTGCTTAGGTACACTTAGCCTTAGCTCAAAACTACGCCGGCGGAACTACGTCTCGTTAGAGTGTCCGCCTGCCGGCGAAGTTGCATGGGTTTGAGGTTTGACTTCGAGATCCTGGGGTGCTCGGAACACACCGAAAGGATAACGGGTTTGCTATTATAGTGGGGTTGCGCGCACGCGGTGCAACGCTGCCCCCTCAGGGCGGAAGGCCGGCGACGCGGCCTTGGACTGCGTGGGGAGGCGTGTGCCTGTGAGTGCGCCAGTGCTGCGCGTTGAGAACCAGATCCGTTCTTTGCCTGGTTGCCAAGAATGCTCACATCCCTCGTCGAAATGCTGGGCCGCTTCGTCATTGCGGTAATCTCCCAGGCAGGATATCCGGGTATTGTGCTGCTGATGGGTATCGAATCAGCCTGCATCCCCCTGCCTTCGGAAATCATCATGCCGTTTTCCGGC
>QHZK01000474.1 GCA_003224635.1 Acidobacteriota bacterium
AGAATTTCCTGGGTCCTTTGGGCATACTTCACAACCCTACCTAAAAGGTAGGTTTGTGAAAAGACCCATTCACATCGACGAAATACGCTATTCATGTGCCTCCACCGCAATTCGGTAGGCTGTGGATAGCCGTTTTTCAGGAATTATGAATGGTGAATTGGGAGCACGTCAGTCGTCCGTTGCCAGTTCTCAGTCTTCAGTTTTCAGTCAAGACTGTCCAAAGCCAAGACTTGAAAGTTGAGAGCGGGGTTGAGGAGAGGAGCTGTTCGTTTGACTTTAAACTGATGACTGAAGACTGAGAACTGACAGCTGCCTCACCGGCAAAGGAAAAGTCGTGACCAACATAAAGCGAGTGGTCCTGGCGTACTCGGGCGGACTCGACACTTCGATCATCATTCCGTGGCTGCGCGAGAATTACGGATGCGAGGTCATCGCCATGGTGGGCGACGTGGGCCAGGGCGACGATTTCGAGGCGGTGCGTCAGAAGGCGCTCTCGACGGGCGCCTCGAAGGTCCATGTCGAAGACCTGCGCGAGGAGTTCATCACCGGGTATCTCTGGAAAGCCGTCCAGGCGGGCGCGGTCTACGAAGGCAAGTATCTGCTCGGCACGTCGCTGGCACGCCCGGTGCTGGCCAAGCGACAGGTGGAGGTGGCGCTCGCTTCGGGCGCGGACGCCTTGGCCCACGGCTGCACGGGCAAGGGCAACGACCAGGTGCGGTTCGAGCTGACCTACAAGGCGCTCGCACCCGAGCTGCACGTAATTGCGCCCTGGCGCGAATGGTCGATCAAGTCGCGCGAGGACGCGCTCGAATACGCGCGCCAACACAACGTGCCGGTCCCCGTCACCAAGAACGACCTCTACAGCCGCGACCAGAACATCTGGCATCTGAGCCACGAGGGTGGCCCGCTCGAAACCAAGCTCGGCGAGCCGCCTGAGGATGCCTGGAAGCTTTCCAAGTCTCCCCAGGACGCCGCCGACCGCGAAACACAATTGACCGTGGGCTTCGAGGCCGGCGTGCCGGTCTCCGTGGACGGGGAGAAGCCCGGCCCCGTCCAACTGCTCCAAGAGCTGAATGCCATCGCGGGAGCGAGCGGAGTCGGACGCACTGATCTGGTTGAGAACCGGCTGGTGGGGATCAAGTCCCACGGAGCTTACGAAACTCCCGCCGGCACGCTGCTCCACGCCGCCCACCACGAGCTCGAAGCGCTTTGCCTTGACCGTGAAACCTTTCACTATAAGCAGCACGTGGCCCTGCGATACGCCGAACTCGTCTACTACGGCCAGTGGTTCACTCCGCTGCGCGAGGCTCTGGACAGTTTCGTTGAGACCACCCAGCGCAACGTCACGGGCACGGTGACGCTCGGCCTCTATAAAGGGAGCGTGCGGGTGCTGGATCGCTCATCGGCTTTCTCGCTTTATGACACCAGCATTGCCGGGTTCGCCATGAAGTCTGACTACGACCAGAAAGACGCGGAAGGGTTCATCAACATCCTCGGGCTGCCCATCAAGCTGGCGGCGGCGAAGAACCGGGGTTCGGGGCTCGGGGTTCAGGGCTCGGGAACAGTCAGTCGGTGAGTCAGTCAGTCAGTACGTCAGTCTGTCATTAAACTGAGAGACTGACAAACTGACAAACTGAAATACTGAAAGAGATCAGGATGAAGCTCTGGGGCGGACGCTTCGCTCGCGCCGGACGAGACCCGCACTTCGACTCTCATTTCGACCCTCATTTTGAGAAGTTCTCCGAGTCCTTCTCCGTCGACCAGCGATTAATCCTCTACGACCTTCGCGTCAACCAGGCCTGGGTCAAGGCCTTGGGCCGAGCCCGCGTGCTCCGCCCGGCGGAAGTACGCCGTCTGGCGCGGGGACTCGAAGCGATACGGGCCAGCGTGGAAGCGCCGTCAACGGGCCGTCGAATGACGTTCCGCAGGAACGTCTCTACCTCATCGAGCGAAGACGTACACACCTGGGTCGAGGAACGGCTGGAGAAAGAAATCGGGCCGCTGGCTCGCAAACTCCGCACCGGCCGCAGTCGCAACGACCTGGTGGCGACGGAAACGCGGCTCTATGTCAAATCGGAGATCCCAAATCTTCGACGGGCCGCGCTCGAGCTTTTGGAAGCTCTGCTCGACCAGGCCCGCCGGCACTCGGGCGTGGTGATGCCCGGCTACACGCACTTGCAGCCCGCGCAGCCCGTCCTGTTTTCGCACTACCTGCTGGCGTATTACGAAATGCTGTTGCGCGACTGGGACCGCTGGGAGGATTGCCGGTCGCGGGCCGACGAGCTGCCTCTCGGAGCGGGGGCGTTGGCCGGAACTTCGTATCCGCTCGAGCGGGCCCGCCTGGCGCGAGAGCTGGGTTTCGCGCGCGTCGCCCGCAACAGCGTGGACGCGACTTCAGATCGGGACTTTGTCGCCGAGTTGCTCTTCGCCTGCGCGCTGGCTATGGTGCACTTGAGCCGCCTGGCGGAGGACTTGATTATCTTCTCCTCACCTGGGTTCGGCTACTTCGAGCTAGCGGACACGTACTCGACCGGCAGCAGCATCATGCCGCAGAAAAAGAACCCGGACTCGCTCGAATTGATTCGGGGCAAGGCGGCCGGAGTGGTGGGCAAGGTCGCCGGAATGCTGGCGCTGCTCAAGGGCCTGCCGCTCGCCTACAACCGCGACCTGCAGGAGGACAAAGCTGCGTTGTTCGCCGCAGTTGAGACAACTCGCGACTCGCTCGTCCTCGCCGCGCGCGTGGTGGCGACGCTTCGCATTCATCCCGAGCGCATGAAGGCCGCAACCAATCAGGGCTTCCTCACCGCCACCGATCTTGCCGACGAACTGGCGCAGCGCGGAGTGCCTTTCGCAGAAGCTCACGAGCAGGTGGGAAAGTTGGTGCGCTATTGCGCGGACCACGGGAAGACCTTTAGGGACCTCTCCGTAGCCGACGCGCGCCGCTTCATCCCTCGCTGGGATCCAAAACTCCAGACCGTCGCCACCTCACCCGAACGAGCGATCGAGCGCAGGAATGTGGTCGGCGGCACCGCGCCCGCTCAGGTGGCGCGTCGGCTTCGACAGGCCCAGCGCACCGTGGCCAAACTCAGGCGGCAACTGGTTTAGCCCGATATCCGAACTCTGCGGCGCTGCCGTCGAGGCGTCGGTTTCTCAACTTCTTTCTTGTGCGGCAATTATTCATATTATAATGCCCCGTCCGAAAAACGACGCCCACCGCGCGTTTCCCGGCCCGGAGTCTCGGCAGACATGAACCTTCGTTCGCTGTTCAGCATGTTTTCTTCGGATTTGGCGATAGACCTCGGCACCGCCAACACCTTGGTCTACGTCAAAGACAAGGGCATCGTGGTCAACGAGCCTTCAATTGTAGCCATCAACAAG
>QHZK01000476.1 GCA_003224635.1 Acidobacteriota bacterium
TGGTTGCGATTGGCGACGGGTCGTTCTCAAAGGAACTTTGCGGCGGCACGCACGTGCGGCGCACCGGCGACATCGGCCTACTCAAAATCGCGAGCGAAGGGAGCGTGGCTGCCGGCACGCGGCGCATCGAGGCGCTGACCGGTACAGGCGTCCTCGAGGACCTGCGCCGCAAACACGAGATCCTGACGCGGCTTGCAGAAACGCTGCGCTCAAAGCCCGATGAGCTTCTCCAGGCGGTCGAGAAACTCGAGGAGTCGGAGAAGAAGCTGCGGAAGCAGCTCGAAGCCCAGCAGATGAAGCGGGCGGCTCAGGCGGCAGGCGACCTCATCGACCAAGCGCGGGAGGTGAAGGGCGTCCGCGTGCTCTCGGCGCGCGTCGACGCCCCTGCAGCGGACGTTCGCGCCGGCCTTCGCCAGATGGTGGACAACCTGCGCGCGCGCCTCCAGTCCGGCGTCATCGTGCCGGGGAGCGCGTCGGACGGCAAGGTGTCGCTGGTGGCTGCGGTATCGAAGGACCTGACGAGCCGCCTAGACGCGGGCAAAATCGTGAAGGCCGCCGCCGCTATCGTCGAAGGCTCTGGCGGCGGGCGCAAGGACCTGGCCGAAGCGGGCGGCAAAAATCCGGAGAAGCTCGACGAGTCGCTGCGGGCCGTTCCGGGCATTGTGGAGCAAATGTTGTGACTTGTCCGTTGTCAGTTCTACACAGTCGACAGTCAACAGTTCAAGAGTCCAAGAGCTAATTATAAGAACTTTTCCACTCCTTCGACTGTCGACTTTTTCGACTTTTGACCTCAAATGACGCGAATGACTCAAATGGCTCAATTCCTTGCGACCGTCAGGTAAAACGCGTTGTGGCCGGAGCGCAGATCTTTGCCGTAGTAGAACACAACGCTTGGGCCGCCCAGGATTCGCACCTTCAATTGGCCGCCCGCGTCCCACAGCCAGACTCTCGATCCAAAGTCCCGCGAGGGATCGTAGATCTTGCCGGAGTCGAGAAAAGGCCCCATCTTCAGCTCGAGAAAACCATTCTCGTAGATTTTTTTGTCGATGTCCCAATTCGCGAGGACGTAATTGCGCCCCAGCGGCGCCGCGCCTTTTCTTCCCTTGCGCGTTCCGATATGAGCCCGCAGCCAGAGGTCGTTGTCCCGCTCGAGTCCCAACGTGAAGAGTTCGTCAAAGGGCGGCTGGCCAAAAGTCTGTCCGGCCTGGACCCGCGCGCTGGTCTCATAGTCATCGCCTTGAGGTTGCGGAAGCCAATGGACGCCCAGCGTGCCTTCGACCTTGGCAAAGGGATCGGCCCCGTGCCTGAGCATTTTCCCGAGTTGCCCCGAGGCGGTCGAATCCACCGTGATCCGCCGCTCCGGGTCTCGCAGAACGTGAGCGTCGAGCTCGGCGTCATACTTCAAGGCGTACCCGTCGGTAAAGAACGCAGTTGCTTCTGAATTCGCCGGGGTGAAATTGCCAAAGCGCCGGTGTGATAAATCCGCGCCCGTCTTCCAGCTCCAGCGGCCGCTCTCGATGGACTGAATTTCGGCGCCCGCCTCCAGTTTTTCGAGCTTCAGATCGCTCACAGGCGCAGCGGAGCCAAAGCCGTTGCCAAAAAAAGTCCGGCTGATGTCCCAGTTTTCCTTTCTCCCGTCCACATAGACCCGATAACGCCATTTCGGATCGCGCTCGAGCGGCCCCGAGAGCGTGGCGAACAGGCGGCGCTTCTCTGCATCCCACCGCACGAGCGACTGCAAGTTCGTGGCGGAGCGCTTCAAGTTGTACCACTCGGGATACACGGTCAGGTACGGCAGGCCTCGCAGAAGAGAAACCAGTCCCGCTACCGTGCTGCTTCCCCAGCCGTTCCTTTCGGTGGACCTGAACACCAGGTCGAATTTTCCGCCTTCTTCACCTTTTTCATCCGGGCGGCCGGAAAGCGCGAATTCATAGCGAGGGAAAATTCCCAGGGCGTTGATTCGCGCCTCTGTGGTTCTGAGATCGGCCAGGTTGAGAACGCTGGCCGGAGAAAAAGTGAAAGCGCGGTCGAGCAGTATCGGGTCAACGCGCGGCCGGGGATCGATCGTGACATTTTCGATCTGCGGCTTCTCGATCCGGTTCCAGCGATCGAGCGCCGCCTCGACATTCCCTTCCAGGAGGTAGACTGTGGCCAGGAAATCGACCGCGTAGCGGTCGCCAGAATCGAGGCGCAAGGCCCTCCGGAGCTCGGCCGTCGCCTCCGTAAAGTTCTGCTGCTTGAACGCGACGCCGGCAAGCTCAGTGGGGAATCGCTTGTCCTGCGGTTGCTTCTGGCGGCCCGATTCAAAGGCTTCCTTTGCCTCCTTCCAGCGTTCGAGCCGGGCCAGCGCCATGCCGCGATAATAATCAAGCTCCGCGGGCTGCTCCGGCGACGAAACCGGGGCCAGCCGCACGATCTCATCCCAGTGCTTTTCCCCATAGAGTCTTTTGACGGTTGGAAGCAGGTCGCCTCTGGCAAGGCTAACTTGCGGGCGGGCACACCCAGATTGGTCAGGTGTAGCGCCGCCCTTCAGAGCGGCATGTTGTTGCGGAAAGAGGCAAAGTACAACGGCGAGCGAGCGCGCAATCAATTTTCCTGCCGCACGAGGGTGTCCTGCCGCGGGAGGGCCAGGAGGGTCCAGTTTTGCGTGGCGCTCCAGCCTTCTTCGAAGCCCGTTCGGTCAAGCTTGAGAAGCTTGCGCCGGGCCGGATCGTTGACCAGCACGAAACCCTGCTGCCCGTCGAGGCCCGTAACAACCACGTAGTGGGGAGGGCGGCTGTTCTCTCGCAGGCAAACAATGAGAGGGCGGCCCTTCAGGAGGTGCTGCTCAAGATCGCTCCATTTAGCCTGGAGAACGAAGCTGCGAAACCCCGCCCGCTCAAAATAGTCTCGCATGCCGGAGCCGAAGATGCCTTTTGCTTCCCTCGAGTAGAGCGCCTGCTCGATCAGGGAAGCATCCGCATCGCCTTGAGGTATGCGAGCGCCGTTCCTGATCCAGTACTGCATGACCATGGAGACCGAAGCGGCGCCACAGCCATTTCTTTTCTGCTTAACGAAGGGAACATCCAGCCAGACGCCGGACGACTCGGCTACAGCCGTTACACTGCCGAGGGTCACGCAAAGCGCACAAAGCGGAGCGAGTGGCAAGCGCGGCATAGCTCAGGCTACAAAGATGAGCGTTACAAGGAGGGCCGTTGCCAGCGCGATGATGATGTAAGTTATCTGTGTATTGGTCAGCGCGCCGGCGGCGATATCCCGCTGTATTTTGTCGGTCTGTGACGCCAGGCGAGCCAACTCCTCATCACTCAGGGACGGAATGGCCTTCTGAACTTTTTGAGGATCCACTCTCGTAGTCTTCAGGACCTTTTTGACACGTTCTTCAGAGAAGAACCTCTGCACCTTGGCGAGATTCTGCTCCCTCGCGTGCGCGGCGTTCTGAATTTGCTGCTGAAGG
>QHZK01000477.1 GCA_003224635.1 Acidobacteriota bacterium
GAATTTTGTCTGCGGCGAGACCTTGTGAATCGCCTCCACCGTGGCGTCGTAGATCTTCGTGTAGACTTGTGGGCTGAGCCCATGCTCGATGTCCGGTTCGTTCAAGACTTCCCAGTAGTCGAACTTATAGTGATGCCCTGATGCGTGCCACTTCCCGAGCTCGTCCGTGAATCCACCGTTTACATACCAGCCCGCGAGGCGGGCAAAATAGTCGCCTACCTCCTTGCACGTGGGATCGCGGAGTTCAACGCCCTGCTCGTATTCCCAGAATAGCTTGGTTGGGTCAGCCGGGTAGCGCACCGGTTCGGGCGTCTTGAACATCCATTGGGGAATGGTGGTGAAGTCCATCACCACGGGATGCCCTTGCAGTGCGTTCAGAAAGTCCTCGGTCACGAGATCGAGGTAAGTGAAGTCCCATGAGGTTGTGGTGGCGGAGGGCGGCTCCAGTTCGGCCACGCCCATGCGCGGGTAGGGGCCCCCCACGCCGTAGCGCACGTCATCGGCGCCGAGCTCCGTGAGGGTTTGAAGGATCCGGTCGTGCAGCGGGGCGCCGCGCCAGGTAATAGGCGACGCACCGTATAAGAGCGTCGGCTTGGTCTGCGAGACGCGGGTGACCCGATCCCAGTGGATCTGAACCTTGACGAGCTGATCTCCTGCCCGGGTCGAGGGGACGGAAGAGAAACCAGTGATCATAGCGAGCATGAGAAATGAACACGCGGCATTCGTGCAACGGTGCATTAGCCAACCTCCGCAAGGGCATAATTCTAGCACTCAAACATTCTGGTGCCTTATGGCCGAGAAGCGCCAGCCCGATCGCCTGTCAACCTGATCGCGGCGCCTGGTTTCTGCATTTCTTCCCCTCCGCATAATGCGGGCGCCCCCCGGGGACGCCCTCGAGGGCCCTTCCTTGTGTGAAGGGGATTGCTTGTTTGAGGTTCCCGCCTGCCAGCGACGATTCTTGGCAGAAAACCAGCGAGGTGGGCAACCCAAAATGGAAGGAGCTACCTTAATCGGCTAATGACCGCCGGCACCGCCACCGGCAGTACCCTTGCGACGGGAGGGGGCTCCTGTCCGCCCGCCTCCCCGGGGGGCTGCGTGCCGCCATCGGCGCTGCCCCTGCCACCTCTTCTGTTTTCTAGTTCTGTTTTCCAGCCGTGGGGCCCCCCGGTGAGATGGATGCCCCCCTCGCGCCCAAACGGTATTTCTTGCCCAGCGCAGTCCGGTTCAACCACCAGTCACCGCCTATGCGCCACAGCTTTCCCCTCTAGGATCAGCGCTTGCCTGAGGTTGCGTGTCCCGCCGTATCCACGAGGTAGAGGGTTGCATCACCGCTGAACGGCGGAGTGAACGCTTGAGCGGAGGATCCCGAAAGAACGGGATCTCCGGCGACAGTAGCCCCGGTCGACGGGTTGAACCATTCTACCGCCAAGGCCCTTGAGCCTGGCATCGCTGAGAGATTCACCGTAAATGAGCCGCCAGAAGGGGCGTAAATCAAGTACTCCGCGCCGACGGATGGGGTTTGGGCAAGGCAATACCCTGTCGAAGAGAGCTCGCTGCGTGGTGTCACGTTGCCAAGACTCAGCTTGCGGGAATATCTCAGGATGTAGCCAAGATTATTCCTGAAGTTGTCCCATCGCGCGTCCGGACTGCTGCAGATTGCGTCGGTTGGAGAGGCGCACAAATTCCGGTGCTCGCGCGGGTAATACACCACATAAGGGTCCATGAACAGCACCTGGTTGCCGGTCAGAAAGTTTTTCCATGCGTAGTTGCGATTCTGTTGCGGTGTATCTTTCCACATCTCCCAATAGGAATGGTCGCTGTCATTGATATTCACTTTGCAGGCCGGATTCCCGTTTCCGCAGGACGTGGACGGCGAAATCCTAACCGAAGGCGCCACCCAATCCGCATTCGAGTTGTAAAGCGTCGTGTCCGAAGAACCTGGCCCGATCAGCGCAGCGTACCCAACGGGGTGCTGATGCGGTTTACCGGATTCGTAGGATCGGATGTGCGAAATCTGGTGGCTGTTCCACCACGTGGAATTAGGGGGAGCTTCCTCGGAAACTATCCAGAGCACGTTGGGCAAATCGTTCAAGGTGTCGATCACCTTTTCTACATACGCGTCCTGGAGGCCGGTGATGGCGTTGGGCGCGGTCATGGTGACCGAGCCGGTCCCCGCTGATCCGCCCGCGTAACCGTCGTCGATGCCATTGATATTATTAGCTCCGGTGAACGGGTAGCCGTCGATTGGGCAGCGGAAGATGTTGAGCCACTCACCCGTGAATAAATACACACCAACGTAGATACCGGCATTGCTCAGAGCCTGAGTTCGCGTCCGTAAGCGGTCGAAGAAGTTTTGGTTGAACTTGGTAAGATCGAATTTCAACGCTCCGTCTGTCGCGTTCCCCGGACCTGTCCTCAGCCAGGGATGCGGGCCGACCGTCAGATCCGGCGGCGAACTTGTGGTGCCTGGAAAACCGCAGAATTTCGGCAATTCCGTGCGCCACAGCAAAGAGAAATTGTGTCCGTGCGCGGTCAGGAAATTGACATAGGCGTTGAAATCCAAGGAGCGCAGAGACCCGTTACTGCCCCAGTCCTGAAGAGTGTTCCACGTCTGCGATCCGCTCAAGATCAGAACGGCGCCGCTGGCGTCCCTGAAATAGTTGGGATTACCAGAGGCCGTGAGCGGCCCCGCGATCGGGGTGGTCGAGGCAGCCGGCGGGGATTGGGCGCGCTTCGCGCCGACGTTACCCTTTGATGATGTCTGGGCGCGGTCCGCGCCTGCGGCCCAAAGTAAAAGACCAGCGACGCCAAGGAGCGAGAGCCCCCGGGTCCCACACGCACGTTTCGCCGGCTCCATGGTTCGCCTTCGCATCCCGGCCAAAATCCCCACCACAGAAGTTCGCGTGCGTGGGTCGCCTCATTCTTATTCTGCATGCGGCGGAAGAGTGTAATATTCGTACGACATCTTCCAAGTGAATTCCTTGCCAGGATCAATCGTCATCGCTATGAAGGGTTCCATCGCCAGCACCGTTCGAATCGACCACAGATTAAGGCCGGATAGAGGGTGATCTCCGGTGATCCGCATGCCGGCGCCAACCCTGCGGTTCTCAATTCGGATGTCGTTGGCCTCGGGGCTGCGGTCGAAACCCTCCACAAGGGTTTGCACGCGAGCCTCATTTTGCAGCACCTTCAAGTAGACAACGTGGTTCCGGCGGATTTCGGCAAATTCCCCGCTGGGTAGGCGGGACCGAATCTGGAAGGGAACCGTAATTCCGAAGTCGGGACCAGGGGGCTGCTTGTCGAGTACGAGGAAATTATGATTGTATACAGCGCTCTGAAT
>QHZK01000478.1 GCA_003224635.1 Acidobacteriota bacterium
GGCGAATCAGCCGGCAGCGGTTCTCTTTCAAAAACGTCGAGCGCCGCGCCCGCGATCACGCCTGCCTTGAGAGCGTCCGCGAGCGCGCGCTCGTCGACCACAGGCCCGCGCGACGTATTCACCAGGTAGGCGGTGGGTTTCATCAAGCGCAGCGTCGTTTCGTTGAAGAGATGGAAGGTGGGCGTTTCGGACTCGCCCTCGCGCAGCAGCGGCACGTGGACGCTCACGAAGTCGGCGCCCCGGAGCGCTTCCTCGAAGCTCACGTACCGGGCGGTCCGCCGTTCCTTGGCGAAGCCGCTTCGGAACCGCAGGTCGAGCTCGTCTTGGATAACCTTGATGAAGTCGTGCGCCTGATAGACGGGATCGTAGCAGAGGAAATTGACGTCGAAGGCCACCGCCTTCTTCATGAACGCCTGGCCGATCCGCCCCGTGCCGATGACGGCTACGGTCTTGCCCGTGACCTCATCGCCCAGGAAAGGCAGATAGGGGTGCCACGCTCCCCAGCGGTTCTCGCGCACCAGGCGCTCGCTCGAGTAGAGCTTGCGCGCCACGCACCCGAGGATCAGCAGGCCAAACTCCGCCGTGGCTTCGGTGAGAACGTCGGCGGTGTTGGTGAAGGGAATCTTGTAGCGGTTGGCGTCGGCGCGGTTGATGTTGTCAAAGCCTACGGCGTCCTGCGCCACCACTTTCAGCGTCCCACGCCCCGCCTCGAAAACTTCGGCGTCGATCGGGTCGCGCAGCGTGGTGATGAGCCCGTCGATGCCGGAGCGCACCTTCTCGACGATCAGGCTCTTGGGCGGCGGCTCGATCTTGTCGTAGACCTCGACCTCGTAGCCGCGCCGCCGGAGGAGATCGAGAGCCTCCTTGCCGATCTCGCAAGTCGCAAAGACGCGGAAGCGGTGCTTGTTGGCGGCCATGCGTGGTCCAACCCCGGGCAGTAACGCCGCGTGCTCCGGTCAGAACCCGGACAGAGAGGGTCAGCGGTGCGCAACTCGGAGCACTAGCACGGCTTGGCGCTCATCCTCTATCCGACAGATCACGCGGTACTCCCCGATCCGGTATCTCCAGAGTCCAACCTTTTCTCCTGTCAGAGGTTTGCCAAAGTCTCGTGGGTTGTGGTCTCGGCAATGCGCTCCTGGAAGAATCGGACTATCCGTAGCCGGGCGGGACGGTCCAGCTTGTTGAGCTCGCTTAGAGGGCCCGAGGCTCAAAGCTAACCGTCCAAGCCAAGCTGTTTCACGACCTCCGCCAATGGTATAGGAGGCAAGTTCTCTTCCAGCCGGGCGACTGCTATCAGGTAGTCTTCCTGCTCGTCCAGAAATTCCGCGATGGCCTTCTTCGCGTAGAAAGCCTTCGAGCACCCTGTGCGCCTGGCCAGCCGGTTAAGCCGGACCTCCAGCTTGGGAGAAAGTCTCACTGTCAGCATGAAGCACTCTGTAAGTCTGAATACATGTAGTGCAGTATAACTCGTGGTGGTCGGCCGGTCCATTAAGGATTCTTCCTCACCCAGCGGTCGATACGCTCGAGGGCCTTCCGAATGTTATCCACCGAATTGGCGAAAGAGAACCGCAAGTACCCTTCGCCCCACGCCCCGAACGCGGTCCCGGAAAGGCACGCGACGCCGGCGTCCGCCAGCAGCGCGTTGGCGAGCGAGCGCGAATCGCGCCCGGCGCCGCTGATGTTGGGGAATGCGTAGAAGGCCCCGTGCGGCTGCCGGCAGCGAAAGCCGGGAATAGCGTTGAGCCCCTCGACGATCACCCCGCGCCGCCGCCGGAACTCCTCCCGCATCCGTTCGACGCAGTCCTGGTCGCCGCGCAGGGCGTCGACGGCGGCCATCTGGCTGAAGCTCGACGTGCAAGAATTCGAGTTGGTCACCAGCAGCGCGACCTGCTCGGCCAGGTCCGGACGCATCACGCCGTAGCCCAGCCGCCAGCCGGTCATGGCGTAGGCCTTGGAAAAACCGTCCAGGATGATGGTGCGCTCTTTCAGGGCGGGGAGCTGCGCCAGGCTGGCGTGCTCGCCTTCAAAGATGAGGCGGTTGTAAATCTCGTCCGACAGGATGAAGACCTCGCGCCTTCCGGGCGCCTCGAGGCCCTCCGCCAGCGCCGCGAGTGTGCCCGCGCGCATCACGCCGCCGGTAGGGTTGTGCGGGGAGTTCAAGATGAGCAGCTTAGTGCGGTCGGTGATTTTTCCGAGGACCGCCTCGGCGTCGACGTCGAAGTCACGCTCTTCACCAAGCGCGTAGGGCACCGGCCGCGCGCCCACAAACTGGACCATCGACTCGTAGATCGGAAAGCCGGGATTGGGATAGAGTACTTCCTCACCCTCTTCGACCAGCGCCAGGATCACGAAGAACATGATGGGCTTTGCGCCCGGCGTGATCACCACTTCGCTGGGATGGATCGAAATGCCGCGCCGGCGTCCCGCGTCCTCGGCGACGGCCTCGCGCAGCTCGGGAAGCCCGGCGGGGGGGCCGTAATGCGTCCAGCCGTTGCGTAGGGCGCGCGCCGCCGCGTCGATGATGTGGTCGGCGGTGGGGAAGTCGGGCTCGCCGATCTCGAGGTGAATGATGTCGCGGCCCTCGGCCTCGAGCTGCCGCGCGCGGGCCAGGACCTCGAACGCCCCTTCGGTCCCCAGGCGCGACATGCGCTCGGCGAGTCGGAGTTTTTGCGCAGCCACCGGCATCTTAAAGGCACCTCTGCGGACAGCCCGGCCAAGGGTAAAGCACGCGGCGGGCGACCGATTCAGGATATGCTGTTGCTGTCCGGGCTCGCAAGGGCTTTTGGCTTAGCGCCACCGCGGGCCGCAACCGATGGGACTTCTCTGTGACCTCCGTGCCTCCAAGACTTCAACACTGAGGTCACGGAGATGCTCCGTGTGCTCCGTGTTGCCGGTTGATGGCCACAGAGGCACGGTGCCACTGCTTGCGGATGACATGGTGATCCGCACTTAATGGGAACCAATCCCCAGTACGCTGCGAAGAGTCTCGCGTTTAGTAGTTCAGAGCGCCGACACGTCTGTATAATCTGGTCGAGGAGGGAGCGCCCAGCATGAAACTCGTTACTTTCGAATCGGGTAAGCAGCCCCGTGTGGGTGTGGTCGAGGGGGACTTCATTGTGGATATGCGCGTCGCCATCGACATGGTCTCGAAGCGGCGCGTCCCGCGTTTGCTCGCCTCGCGCCCGGCGTTCAAGGCCGCAGCGCGGACGGTGCTTGACTCGGGCCCTGCGCCGCGCGACATGATCGAATTGCTCGAGCGCGGGGACGCGTGGCGGCGCGCGCTGGACG
>QHZK01000148.1 GCA_003224635.1 Acidobacteriota bacterium
TTAACGCTCGCCTCTTTCCTCGCGTCTTTACGCTCGAAATGCAAACAACGAATTCGAGGAGGCACAGTATGAAACTTACGAAACTCTTTTCGTTAGGATTTGCAGCTCTTTTTACCCTCGCCCAGATCGCCAAGTCAGGGCCACCGTTAATCTGCCACGCTTTGAATATCGGAGGCGCGAAATCGCTGCCTTGGAGCAACGACGTGTGGAGCTTGTCGGGAAAAACGGACTACGACCTCTCGCGGTTGGTGGCGGATACGCTCGAGCTTCTGGCTCCGAGCACGCCGGCGATCGTGCGCATGGAGACGATTCGCCGGGCCACGCTCTACGCGCAGAAGGACCAGCGGATTGCCAAGGAGTTGCTCCTGAAGCTGCGCTCCCGCGCGCTCGACTCTGAGGCGAAGGAGCCTGCCCTGAGCGAAGCGAAGCGTCGCGCGGACGCGCTGGCGTGGTTCGATCTCGGGTATCTGGTCGAAGGTTGGGAGGCGGTTGTCAACTCCAATCCTGCGAGCGGCCTCGACGGCTACGCCTGGGTTGAGAAAGCCATCAGCCTTCGCGGCCCCGACCCGGAGATGGAGTTCGCGGCCGCCCTGATCAGCTTGGAAGGCCATCACGCCGGCCACCAGGAGCACGTCGAGAAGGCCGTCGCCGGCGCGAAGGGAGACTCGCTCCTCGCGACGAACCTTGCTACTCACTTCAGCGGCGACAAAGGCGACACGATCGGCGCTATGCTCGGCAAAGTCGCAACCGCAAAGAATTAGCGGAGCCACGGTTGGGGATTGGACGCGGGACGAGCTTGTCCCCCTCCAATCCCTCGCCACCATGGGTTTTCAAGAGCGAGCCCTGGGAGCGAGCGCGCCCGAGAGAGAAAAAAGCAGGCACGGTGAGAAAGAACGTGCTGCCCTGACCGGCATAACGTCTCTGTTACTGGAGAGGCAGCTTGGCGATGCCCGACCAGAACCCCACGGCGGTCTTCACCACCAAGACAAAGCGCTCCAGGTCCAGCGGTTTGGTGATGAAACAGTTGGCGTGAAGGTTGTAGATTTTATCGATGTCCTTTTCGGCGTCCGAGCTCGTGATGACCACCACCGGGATGCGGCGCAGCTCAGGGTCTTGCTTGATTTCCGCCAGGACTTCGCGGCCGTCCTTGCGGGGCAGGCTTAGGTCGAGCAGGATGAGATCGGGCCGCGGCGCATCGGCGTATTTGCCTTCGCGATGCAGGCAGGCCAGCGCCTCAACGCCATCCGCCGTCCAGATCAGATGGTTCGTGTGGTCGTCGCGCAAAGCTTCCCGGGTCAGCCTGACGTCGCCGGGGTTGTCTTCGACCAACAGAATCTGCATGGGTTTCCTTCGAGTTTCAGTGCTCCTGCCAGGTAGTTACTCCGTCCGCGGGAATGGTAAACTTAAATGTCGCGCCCTCGCCGAGCTTCGATTCAAACCAGATCCTTCCCCTGTGGCGCTCCACGATCTTCTTTGAGATGGCCAGGCCGATGCCGGTGCCGGGATACTCGTTGCGAGGGTGCAGGCGCTGGAAGATGACGAAGATGCGGTCCGCGTATTGCGCGTCGATTCCGATGCCGTGGTCCTGGACTGAGAAGGTCCATTCCGCGTCGTTCCGCTCGGCCGAAATGTGAACGCGGGGCGGTTGCTGGTCGCCGAACTTGATGGCGTTCGAGACCAGGTTCTGGAATAGCTGCGTCAGTTGCGACCCGTCAGCCATGACGGTCGGGAGAGGGTCGTGAGTGACCGAAGCTCTGCTCTCTTCGATCGAGGCCGCAAGATTTTGGAGCGCGCGGCCGAGCGCCTGGCCGCACTCGGTGGGCTTGAATTCCTCACGTCGGGTCCCCAAGCGTGAATAGGTGAGGAGGTCGTGGATCAGCTTCTGCATGCGCTGGGCCCCCTCGACCGCGAAGGCGATGAATTCGTCGGCGTCCGCATCGAGCTTACCCTGGTAGCGCTCGGCCAGGAGCTGTGTGTAGCTCGCCACCATGCGCAGCGGTTCCTGGAGGTCGTGTGAGGCCACAAAGGCGAACTGCTCGAGCTCGGTGTTCGAGCGCTCGAGCTCCTTCGCGCGCCGCGCCAGCGCCTCTTCCGCCCGCTTGCGCTCGGTGATGTCGCGGTGGATGGAGGAGGCGCCCGTGATACGGCCCGCGGCGTCGAAGATGGGAGAGACGACCAGGGAAACATCGATTCGCCGGCCGTCTTTGGCCATCCGCACTGTCTCATAACGCCCGACGGACTCGCCCTGCGCGACGCGTTCCTGGATTTGCCCTAACTCACGGGCGCATTCTGGCGGGACCAGCATGGAGATGGGCCGGCCTATGGCCTCCTCGGCCGAGTAGCCAAACATCTTCTCCGCGCCCCGGTTCCAACTGAGGACATTCCCTTCCCTGGCCCTGGAGACGATGGCGTCCTCTGAGGATTCCACAATGGAGGCCAGCAGCTTGCGGCTGGCTTCCACGCGCTGGTGCTCCTCGCGGGCAGCCTTTTCCTCCAAGGCCCGCTCGACCGCCTGGGGCAGGCGGGCCGGACGGTCTTTCAGGACATAGTCGGTCGCGCCCCTCTTGATGCACTCGACCGCTCCTTCGTCGCCCAGGGTCCCGGTCACGATGATGAAAGGGAGGTCCTTGTCCACTTGCTTGAGCGCTTCCAAGGCCTCCATGGCCGACCAGGTGGGCGTCCGGTAGTCGGCCAGGATGACGTCGTAGGGCTGGGTGCGGAGATCCTCCTCGAATTCTTCCCGACTCGTGACGAGGCGGGCGCTCAGCTCGTAGCCTGCCTGCTCGAGCTGCCTCAGGCAGAGCTTGGCGTCGTGAGGACTGTCTTCGATGTAGAGGACGCGCAGCGTTCGGCGAGCGGACGTGCGAGTGGCTGCTTCAGAGGCGCTCATATCTGATTCTCCCGGAACCGTCGCGTGGGGGTCCCAGCTGCTTAGATTTATCGGCAGGACGGAGAAAAATGTTGAGCCCCCTTAACACCTTGGCCAATTGCGCTGGCCCGTGGCGGGATCGTAAAATCGAAAGAAAAACAGCGCCTCAGCTGCAAGCAATATTTTTCGGCTTTATCCTCAACAGATAAAGTCGTCATAACTAAGACGTTGGTGACAAAAGCGACGCGGCGTGCGGACTCGGCATCGGATACCAGCGCCGTGTGTCCGCATCGGCAACGCTTTCTCTTGATTTAATGCCTGAATTGCGATAGCTAGAGAGTTCCGCCAGCTTGGGAAAGGACGGAAGCCCGGACCGAGGCGCGAACGACGGAGCCAGAGATGACGATTAGCGTGCGCAACACAGATACCGCGACCATCCTCGACATGAGCGGTCCTCTGAAACTTGGCGAAGGCGAGCAGGGCTTCCGCGACAGGGTCCGGCAACTGCTGGAGGCGGGCGCCAAAAACTTGGCCATCAACATGGCCGGAGTCCCCATCACCGACAGCTCCGGCATCGGCGCCATGATGTATGCTTACACCTCGGTGAAGAAGGTCGGCGGCAAGTGCAAGTTCTTCGCCCCCTCGAAGCAGGTGAGGCAGATCCTGAAGATGGTGCTTCTCGATACCGTTTTCGAGTTGTACGAGGACGAGGCGGCGGCCCTCGCCAGCTTCCTGAAATGATTTCACCACCAAGGCACAGAGACACGAAGGGAACGTATCCGGCGGTTCGGTCGGCAGGCTTAGGATTCGTCCTGTTACTGGCAGCCCTGGCTTCCCCGCCGGCTGCTTCGATCACCGTCGAGCAGGGATACTTCCGCGTCGAGAACCGCGGTGGCGTCTGGTGGCTCATCGATCCTGAAGGTTCACCGGCGCTTTCGATTGGCGTGGACACGGTCCGGTACGAGGGCGACCGCATCCACGGCACAGGCGACGCACCCTATCTCGAAGCGGTGAGGAAAAAATACGCCGACCGCGATGCTTGGGAGCAGGCAACGCTGGCGCGGCTGCGGGGCTGGGGTTTCAACACGATTGGGGCCTGGTCTGATCGGGAGCTGTGGCCGAAAGGCGTGCCGTACACCGTCATCCTCGACATCGCGGACAAGGCCGGAGCCGACTGGCTGCACGGCAGACCGGTGGATGTGTTCGATCCGCGCTTTGAAAAGGCCGCCCAGGAAATCGCCGGGGCGCAATGCGCGCCGCGCGCGCACGATCGCCATTGCGTCGGCTACTTCAGCGACAACGAATTACGCTGGGGACCGGACTGGCGCGGCAAGGAGACGATGCTCGACTTGTATTTGAAGCTGCCTGAGGCCGCCCCGGGACGGAGGGAGGCCATCAACTTCCTGCGTCACCGCTACAGTGACGATATCCGAAGACTCGACGAGGCATGGCAGGTGAAAGCCTCCGACTTCGCCGGCATCGAGACACCATCCGAGAGTGCCGGGCACCAGGAGGACGCCGACCAGTTTCTGGGAACGGTCGCGGACCGTTACTTTCAGGTGTGCGCGCGGGCCATCCGCAATGCCGATCCGGCCCACCTGTACCTCGGCGCGCGCTTCGCGGGCAAGGTCCCCGATACGGTTTTGCGGGGCGCGCGGGCTGCGGATGTGATCTCCGTGAATATCTACAGCTTCGATCCGCGGCCGCTGGTGGAACACGTCTTCCAGGTAACAGGCAAGCCGGTTCTCATCACTGAATTTGCCTTTCGAGCGGAGGACTCCGGACTGCCCAACACCAAGGGCGCCGGCCCCAAAGTCTCTGACCAGAGGGCGCGCGCCAAGGCCTACGCCGATTACGTCACCTGGCTCGAAAGCCTGCCTGAGGCGGTAGGCTACCACTGGTTCGAATGGTCCGATGAACCCAAGGAAGGCCGCTTCGACGGGGAGAATTCAAACTACGGCTTCGTCAACATCGCGGACGATGTCTACGAAGATTTCGCCCGCGCCGTAACGGCGGCCAACAAGGCCGCGGTCGGGGCGCATCGGAAGAGCTCCGGGCAATGAGCGATGCAGGTGGGGGTAGGATAGTCCCTAGTCAAGGGACTTGGCGCCGCGCGCGTAGTCCGCGACCTTGGTGAGCGGTACGGGAAACGTCTTCAGGGTCTTTCGCATGTCAATCACATCGCCCAAGGCATAGTAAAGCGTCAGCCCGGCGAGGGACTGCTGCAAAGGATCCTGGGCGATCGCCTTCTGCTGCCGGAGCTTGTCCTCCGACACGTACTCCACCGTGAACTTGCGCCCGGTAGTCTCCTCAAAGATTCTCACGACCTCGGCGGGGCTGAGCGCTTCGGGGCCGCCCAGCCTGATGACGGCGTTGCGGGCAGCAGGATGATCGATGCAGCCCACCGCAAAGGCCGCAACGTCCTGGCAAGAGATCCAACTGATTTTGTTCCGGCCCGACCCGTAAATTCGCGCCTTGGCGTTGGCCGCGTCAAAGCCCGCGGCCGGACTCAGCCAGACCTCGGTAATGAAGGCCGGCTGCAGGATGGTAAAGGTCAGACCGCTCTCGATCAGGTGGCGCTCGGCGGCCCGCTTGGCTCGCTGCAGCGGGAAATCCTCCGGAACGGCGGGAAACGAAACGAAGATGAAGCGCCGGACGCCGGCGGCTCGAGCGGCGTCTTCCAGGTTGAACTGGCCCTGGAGGTCAACTGTTGCGATGGAGTCACCCGAGCGCCGTGAGAACGTCGACGAGGACACTGTGTCGATCAGCGTGGTCACGCCCTGGCAGGCCGCGTCCAGCGAGGAACGGTCCTTCAGGTCCCCTTCGACCAGCCCCACACCCGCGCTTCTGAGCTTCTCCACCTTGGCCGGATCGCTCGAAGCTCTGACCAGACCGCGGACGGGCTTGCCGGCAGCGGCGAGTATCCTGCAGATTTCGCTGCCTAACAAGCCGGTCGCTCCAGCTACCAGATTCATGTCTCCTCCTCGTGCTGTCCGGTTGATCTGCTACGTAAGGGCGGAGGCGTTTCCAAACCCTGACGGGATGCGATTTCCTAAAAGAACATCTCGCTCAAGGTGCGCGACTTACGATCGTTGATTCCTTCTCGACGGGTCTCTCGGTTCCTGGTTCATACCAGCCGGCACGTTCACCTCTCCCTGCCGGTTCGTGGCGAGTCCGGCGAACTCGGACAGATTACACCACCTACGTTTACTATAAAGTAAATAATCCATGATTTCCAGGTAAATCTTCAGGTGATGTCTAGCCCCTTGGATGGATTTCGGCGGCGAGGGGCCGAACCCTGTACTTGCACTCGGGGGACTCGGGGGTTGTGTTCTGGATCCAAATCTATGCTAGAGTAATTCTGGCGGAGAGGAGAGGGCGATGAGGGCGAACGCGATAAATCGCAAAGGATATGACCAGCGTTCTCAAGAACGCGCCCGTGAGCGAGTGGATAGCTCTATCCAAAGGCCTGAGCCAAGGTTGTTGGTACCGGGAAAACGGCGGAGGAGGCGCTCGAAGCAGCAAGGAATAATGGGGAGGACAGTCCCGTGCTTACGGGAGTGCCACCCGCCGGCGCCTCAATCCTGTAGCTCTACAAGTATCAGCCTGTGCGCTTTCCCTTTCTCGTTTTTCCAGTGCCACCGCAGCCCGCTTTTCCTCAACGCACTTCATGTCTGCGTCCCATGGTTCACGCCGCGCTGATGAAAGACGGCAAGGCCGTAGAAACCTTGCGCGAGTGGACTCTGGCGCTGACAACTGCCTCTTCCCCGCTCGCCAGGAGCCTGGGAATAGCCATACCGACCCAGCGCTCCTACGTATTCTCGGGCACGACTCAAGACCCTCAACTGGCATTCTTTTGAAAGGAAGGATAGAGATAGGAATTTGGGACTCGCACGCGTCCGCCTTCACTTTCGGTCTGGATGCGGGTTTTTGTTCCACGCTCGAACATACCCGCTGCGGCCTGCTCGGGCAGAACGGTTTCTTTTCTCGGTTCAAAGTTACGATCGATCACGCCAACCGGTATTTCGACGTCGGCGAAACCTTTGCATGACCGATCACCGCACAACCTCCAGCTAGAACGCTACCACCTCGATGACATGAGTTTGACGTTAGGCGCAACGTGGCTCGGCGACGGTCGCTGCCGGTTCCTGGTCTGGGCTCCCCACGCCCAGACGGTTGAGGTCTTAGTCCTCGCGCCGCAACCTCAGACTGCGATCATGGAGAGGATCGAGCGCGGCTACTACGAGGCCATCATCGCAGGAGTAGGACCGGGGAGCCTCTACGTCTACCGCCTCGATGGCAGCCATGAGCGGCCCGACCCGGCGTCGCGGTTCCAGCCTCAGGGCGTCCACGGGCCCTCCCAGGTCGTCGATACTCAGGCGTTCGAGTGGGGAGACGACGGCTGGTCCGGCCTGCCGCTCGAGAGTTACCTCATCTACGAGCTCCACGTTGGGACGTTCACGCCGGAGGGCACTTTCGACGGCGCTATTCCACACCTCGATGACCTCAAAGACCTTGGCGTCACGGCGGTCGAGCTGATGCCGGTGGCCCAGTTTCCCGGCGCCCGCAATTGGGGCTACGACGGGGTGTACCCCTTCGCAGTCCAGGCGAGCTATGGCGGCCCGGACGGCTTAAGGCGGCTCATCAACGCCTGTCACCAACGCGAGATCGCCGTCGTGCTCGACGTGGTCTACAACCATCTGGGGCCTGAAGGAAACTATTTCGGGGATTTTGGCCCGTACTTCAGCGACCGCTACCGGACTCCGTGGGGCCTGGGCTTCAACTTCGACGGACCTGAGAGCGACGAAGTCGTGCGCTTCTTCGTCGAGAATGCCATCGAATGGCTCACAGAGTTCCACGTGGACGCGCTCCGCCTCGACGCGATCCACAGCATTGTGGACCTGTGCGCGCGGCCTTTTTTGGCCGAGCTCAGCCAGGCGGTGCGCACGCTCGCCCAGCGGCTGGACCGCAGGGTGTATTTGATCGCTGAGAGCAACCTGAACGACGTGCGCGTGATCCGGCCGCCGCAACTCGGGGGCTTCGGATTCGATGCGCAGTGGAACGATGACTTCCATCGCGCCCTCCACACACTGCTGACGGGGGAGCGGAACGGGTATTACTGCGACTTCGGGGGCGTCGAGCCATTGGCGAAGGCCTTGACCGAGGGCTTTGTGTACTCCGGCCAGTACTCGAGATATCGCCGGCGCCGGCACGGCAATTCGTCTCGACTGATTCCCGCCCACCGGCTTGTGGTCTTCGCGCAGAACCACGACCAGGTGGGAAACCGCATGCTGGGCGAGCGCCTGAGCGCTCTGGTCAGCTTGGTCAGCTTCGAGGGGTTGAAGCTCGCGGCGGGAACCACCATCCTTTCGCCGTTCATCCCGTTGCTGTTTATGGGCGAGGAGTACGGTGAGACGGCCCCCTTCCAGTATTTCGTCGACCATTCAGACCCGGCGCTGATCGAACTGGTGAGGGAGGGGCGGCGCAAGGACTTCGCTCGGTTTGACTGGCAGGGCGATCCACCCGATCCGGCAGAGGAATCGACGTTCCTGCGCTCAAGGCTCAACCACGCCCTCGCCGGCCAAGGTTCGCATCGCG
This sequence comes from Acidobacteriota bacterium, assembly GCA_003224635.1. Lineage (GTDB taxonomy): Bacteria > Acidobacteriota > Terriglobia > UBA7540 > UBA7540 > QHZK01. The sequence goes on from QHZK01000148.1 coordinate 8,468, forward strand.
TCTTGAGGGGGTTTTATAAGGAGCTGATCGCGCTTCGGAAGAGGCTGCCCTGCCTCGCTCGTCCAAGCAAGGAGGACATGGCAGTTCGAGCATTCGAGAAGGAGAAAGCCCTGACGGTCCGGCGCTGGGTGGGCGCGGGAGCGAGCGAAGCGCTCATGCTGTTCAACTTCGGCGACGCGCCGGCTTCGGTGCGAGCGCCCGTCCCGGCGGGGGAGTGGCAGAAGCATCTGGATTCGGCCGAGGAGCGATGGCATGGACGCGGCAGCTCGATTCCCGAAACGCTTGTCTCCGAGGGCGAGGTCGCGATCAACCTGTCGCCCAAGGCGTTCGCGCTCTTCGCCCGCGCCCCGGGCGCTCCATGAAGAAGGCCCGTAATGCCTTGTTATGAGCCCCAGCGGAAGATGTCGAGCTGCGAAAGGCGATTTTCCGTCATCAATGTGATGGAAGATAAATCTAGATTTGTCTGGAAAGGCGGTGGATTTTGGATACAATCATGGATGCTGGGAGGCGGCAATGGCAAAGACGGCTAGAAGGAAGCTCGAACTGGCAATTAAGGCCGGCCTCTATGATGCCCTGTCCAAGCTGGCAAAGAGAAACGGCCAGACTCGGAGCTTTCTGCTGGAGGCCTCCATTTTTCGTCCGCAAATTGGGTATTACAACAGCCTAGCGGAGGAAGCAGCGGCCCTGATGGAATCCCTGCGAACAATCATGCTTTTGTCGACGGAAACAAGCGGGTCAGCTTTGCCGTGACGATGCCTTTCTTCGTATCAATGGCTTTTTCCTCGACGTTGAGCCTGTCTCTGCCCACGACTTGGTTACTGAGGCCATGGGCAAGGGTGAATTTCGTTTCGGCTTAATCCTCGATTGGATTTCCCGCCATCTCAAACCGCTAGAATCCACCGTCTGAGCGACGACCCGGCGCGTCGCCCCTGCAATTTGAACATAAAGGCAGCGGGGCGGCCGTCCGCGTGCTCGTCCGCGGCCACCAGCGGCAGTCGGTACGCATTCCGAAACTTCATCGATCCGAGGACGCCGCGGACCAGGTTTTCGCTGTAGCCGTGGCTCAGAGCCTGGCACACTTCGCGGACCCGTATCGTCACAACCCTGTCGCCGCGCTCGCGCGCGGGCCGAACGTAAGTGTCATGGATATACTTGCCCAGATAGTCGGCGGACACCACCGCCCGAAAGTTTTGCATTTGTTGTCAGCCTCCTCCGAACCCCTTACAGACTGTGAAACGCACGATAATCCAAATTATTTTCGATGTCGATACGCAAAACTACTTGGGCCGCCATACAGAGACTACCGTATGCTCCGTTTTATCGGACGCAGGCCCTTTTCTAGACTTTTTCAGCAACCCACCCCTGCGGGGAAGCGTAGCCAGAGACAGTGAGGGGTGGGCTTACGGCGGGGTTCAAGCCCGCCTCTGCTGGACGCAGGAGCCGCGAGACGCGGCTGCGTAACGCGCCACGGCGAACTCAGTTCACCTTTAGACTCAGGCTGGCGGCGTGGGTGAGCTTGCCCGAGGCTGCGCTGACGGTCAGCGTATACACGCCCGCCGGTGTGCCCGACGAGGCAAGGGGGACGTTTCCGCTCCCTCCGCAGGAGGACCAGAACGCAACCGAGAGCAGAGCGACCGCGAGTCCCAGTGAGGCGCGTCGCCGCGCCCGCGCCGCCACGCTCGCGACCATCGAGAAGAGCAGCAGCCAGAACAACCACGAACCCGGGACCGGGCCGTTCGCGGCGGGGGGCGCCGGCATCGACGGCGGCAACATCGACCTAGCCGTCGTCGTGACCGACACGGTAACGCTCACCGGCGTCGTGCCGCTCGCTGTCACAGAACCCGGCGTGACCGTGCATGTCGCCGCCTGTGGGGCGCCGTCACAGGCGAGTTTTACGGTTCCGGTAAAGCCCGGCGTGCCCTTCAAGCTGAGGGTGTAGGTGGCCGTTTGCCCGGGAGCAACGGTTGCCGATGTCGAGGAGCCCGACCCGAGAGAAATCGAGAAGTCCGCCCCTGTTCCCGTCAGGGGCAGCGTGTGCGGACTGCCTTGGGCGCTGTCGGTAACGGTTAAAGTCGCCGTCCTGGTCCCCGATGCGGTGGGAGTAAAGCTCACCGTTATTTTGCAAGCTCCTCCGGCTGCCAGGCTGGAGCCGCAGTTATTGGTTTGGGTAAAGTCGCCGCCGCCCGGCCCGGCGATCGCGATGCTGGTGATGCTCAGCGCAGCGCTGGTGGCATTCGACAGCGTGACCGTCTGAACCGCGCTCGTCGCGCCCACGTCCTGGTCGGCGAACGTCAACGCGCTAGGCGAGAGCTTGACCGCCGCAGACGCCGTCGACGGAGCGCCAACGTACTCGTAGCTGCCGATGTCCCACCTGCCTGCTTGCGGCCGGGCGTTGCCGTCGTAGTCGGTTGTCGGCGCGCCATTGCTCGTTCCCGCGCCAATCGCCGGGCTCGAGGGCTGGAGGTGATAGTCGCCGGTGGAATCGCCGGTCCAGTTCACGAATAGGGGATCGGCGCTTACCGTGGCCGTGGCCGTATTTCCGTTTTGAAGCGACCAATCGCCTGATGAATTCTGGAAGACAAGGTTGTTCTGGTAGACATTATGAGTTCCTGTTGTTCCTTCCTCCCAGATGCCTCGCGTATTGTTGAAGGCGAGGTTGTTGTTCACGATCGTGTTGTCATCGGCGCCCACGTCGTTGCCGACCACAATGCCGCCCGAGAGATTCCCAAAGAGCGTGTTGTTGACGAGAATTTCGTTGGTGGCGCTGTGCCAGAGCTGAATGCCCCAGCCGGAATTGTCGAAGGAAATGTTGTTATAGGCGGCGCCACCGGAGCTCGAGCGACTCGAATCGCCGATGTAGATGCCGTGAATATAGTCGCAAGGCGTCGGGAAAGGGCCGTTGTCGTGGACGTAGTTGCCGGCGACGTAGGCGTTCGGGGCGTCGACCGCGATGCCCGCTCCTCCGACCGCCTGGCAGCCGTTCGAGGTCTGGGTGTCGTGGACGTTGTTGCCGATGATCTTGGTCGCGTTGCCAGCCGTGTAGATTGCGTTGCAGCAGCTCGACGGCGGGCCTGACACGTCGAAGTTTTCAATCGCCACATAATTCCCGTGGTTGGACCAAGTCGAGCTCCCGCTGGGCGCGATCTTGGCGCCCCATTTGGTGTCGGAGATATAGGTGATGTACGCCGAGGCTGTGCCCGAGGCATCTGTATTGAATGATCCGGTGTAGGTGCCGGGAGCGACGTGTACGGTCGAGCCTGGTACGACCACGGAAGCGGCGTGCGCGATGGTCGCCCAAGGATTCGCGGCGGAGCCGTCGCCGCTCGAATCGCTGCCCGTCGTGGAGACGTAGTAGTTGAGCGCCGAGGCCACAGCGGACGCAACCCCGGTCCCGGTGAGGCTGATGGTCTGAGGGCTGCCCGTAGCGCTGTCGTCGACTGTTACCATCCCCATCCGGATCCCTGTCGTCGCGGGCGTAAAGCTCACGCTGATCGTGCAACTGCTCCCGGCCGCGAGCGACGTCCCGCAGTTGCCCAGCCCGGCAAGAACAAAGTCCCCGCTGACCGTCACGCTGCTGATCGTCAAGGTGGTGCTGCCACTGTTGGTGAGCGTCGAGACCTTCGAGGCGCTCGTCGTGCCTACCGTCTGATTCGGGAACGTTAAGGAGGTCGGTGAGAGACTGACAACAGGAGCCGTCCCTCCCGAAGATCCTAACGGATGTGCAGGGTCAAGTACCCTAAACCGGTCGAGTGGAATTCCACTGACGGTGCTGTCCGTAATCGCTCCATTCCAATGGGCAGTCCCTTCGTATTCGAAGTAGAGCTTGGGATGACCGCCCGTATCGAC
>QHZK01000479.1 GCA_003224635.1 Acidobacteriota bacterium
AGGGCGAGGAGGCTCGACAGCGCGTTCACGGCCAGGGCCAGGTCGAGAGCGCCAGCCGCACTCAGCAGGACCGCGAATCCTAAAGCCCACGATGGAGCGAGCCTGCCCGCCGGCAGCGGACGGTTCGCCGTCCGCCGCATGCGGGCGTCGTATTCCCGCTCGATAAACTGGTTGAGCGTCGCGGTGCCGCTTGCCACCAGCAACGTGCCGAGGAGCGTGTGGGCCAGGCGCAGACCGCTCAGCGGTCCGCGCGAGCCGAGGTAGAAGCCCGCCAGCGTGCTCGCGAGGACGAGGACGTTTACCTCCGGCTTGGTCAGCGCCCAGTAGTCGGACACTGTCGAGCGCCAGTTGTGGAGACTGCTTCTTCGGTACATCGCCATCCGAGCCGAGAGACAGAAGTCAGAAGTCAGGAGTCAGAAGTCAGGAGTCAGAAGTCAGGAGTCAGCAGTCAGAATAGGGGAAACTCCTGACTCCTGCTCCCTGTCTTCCATTCTGACTTCTGGCTTCTGACTCCTGACTCCTGACTTCCGAAAGGCCTGGAGCGTCAGAACAAGGCTCGCCGCGAGCACCAGCGCTCCAACCGCCACGTGCGTGGTGGTTACGGCCACGACCGGCGGCAGCGGTTGCGGGGCGTCGCGGGCCGCGAGCTTCATCACGTAGGAGCCGATGCCGAGCAAGAGCTGTACTGCGAGCAGCGCCGCAAGCCACAGGGCGGGCCTGACGAGCCTCGGCTCGCGCGGGTATCGAGTGAGCACGCGGACCAAAATCCAGAATACTCCCGCGGTCACAACCGCGGCCCCGATCACGTGCGGTATGATCCCGAAGCCGTTGTGCCTGAAGGCCGCCCCCAGCATCAACTGCAAGAAAATCGCCGCCGTCGCGCCCGCCGTGAGCCGCCGCAGCGAAAGCGCTCGAGCGTCCTCGATCCGCGGTTGGTCCCATCGCCAGTCGTATCGCGTAAAGAGCGCCAAGCTCACGGTAATCGAGAAAAACAGTTGAGCGAGGCAAGCGTGGCCGACCGAAACCGGCGCCGGCAGGTAGAACAGCACCGTGATTCCCCCCAGCGCCGCCTGAGCGACAACCGTCAGTACTGCGATTCCGCCCAGCCTCCGCACCCACTTTCGCTCATCGGTCTTCCAGAGCCACACCGCCAAAAATAGGGTCAGCAGGCCGACCGTTCCGGCGATCATCCTGTGCCCGTGCTCATACTTGACGCCTCCGACCATGCGCGGCATGCGGAAGCTGCCGAACGAAGTCGGCCAGTCGGGAACGGACAGGCCGGCATCGTTCGAGGTGACCAGAGCGCCGGCGACAATCAGAAGGAAAGTCGCAAACGCGACGAAGGCCGCGTAACGCGCCAGCCACCGGTTCGGTCTTGCGCTCAGTTCCACGGTTGGTCCTGGGAGCGCGGGCGTCTCGCCGCTTCGCCCACAGCTTGCCCTGAGCGAAACGAAGGGGCAGGCTCGTCCGCTCCAACTACGGTTGCCCTGTCATCACTCCGATCGAAACCTTGCGCCGCTGGCGGCGCCCGGCAGGTTCAGGCGGCGGACGACCGGCGCTCGGAGCGATCGGGTTCGATATCACCTGCCTCGTTCGGCGGCGTCGATGCCAGCCACTCGTTCAATTCACGATCATCGATAGGCTCGAGCGCAGAGTCCCGACCGCTCGCGTCATTGAACCTGTTCCGGCCCCGGACCGCCAGGACCGCAATGCCACCCACAATCAGGACCGGCGGAATCATCAAAATCAGAATACCGCTTCGGAGGGCCTGGAGGGCGCCGCCCTTTGCGGCCGCAGCCGCCCGGTAGCACAGGGGGCAGCTTTGCGCCCACGCCACGCTCGAGCAGGCGAAGACGACGATACCTGCCACAGCAGCGAGGATCCGATTTCGAAAATCGGAAATCGGAAATCGGAAATCGTAAAGCGATCTGCGAGGCCTCGCCGGTTTCGAGTTTCGAATTTCGTGTTTCGAGTTTCGAACTTCGAGTTTCGGGTTTCGATTTTCGATTTTCTGGGCGAAAAGCATGGCGCAACCTCGAATATCGAGCTACTTCGGTTTCATCAAGTACAGGCGGATGCTGTCCGGGAACACGACAAACATCATGGCGACGACGAAGACCAGCGCCGGCATCAGGGTCAGGGCCAAGCTGCGCCTCTCATACCGAAGGTGCATGAAGTACGAGATGATGAGCGATGCCTTGACGATCGAGAGGGTCATCAACAAGGCGAGCATCACCTTGATCGGGAGGCGCTGGTAGGCCAGGACCACCTCGATGGCCGTGAGGGCCAGGAGCCACCCCCACACCATCATGAAGACCCGTTTGCTGCCCTCGACGTGCGCGTGTTCGCTTGATTCGTGCATGGTTTCGATTGACCTCCGTAGCGGCGGGTTCACCCCGCCCGCGTAAATGGCTCCGTAGCGGCGGGTTCACCCCGCCAGTCATGGCGGCGTAAAGCCGCCTCTACACCATCTTATTCGACATCAAGTAAACGAGCGGGAAGATGAACATCCACACCAGGTCTACGAAGTGCCAGTAGAGCCCGCTCACCTCGACGTCTTCGGCGCTGTATTTGGCCCGGCTCGTGCCCCAGGCGATGACGCCGAGGTAGACGACGCCGATCGTGACGTGCGTCATGTGAAGTCCGGTCAGCGTGAAGAACGCCGCGCCAAACTGGGGGTCGCCCCAGGGGTTCTTGAAAAGCCTGACGCCTTCATCAATCAGGCCCAGCCACTCGCGGATGTGCAGCACGTCGAAGAGGACGCCGCCGAGCATCGTCGCCAGCAGCCACTTGACCACGCCGCCGCGATCGCCAAGCTTCGCCGCGCGCACACCCATTACCATCGTCACGCTGCTCGACAGCAGCACCGTGGTCATGATGGTGGCGTTCAAGATGCTGGACCACTCAAACGGCAGGGGCCAGTTGGCGCTCGCCACGCGGACGAAGCTATAGGCGATCAGCAGGGCGGAAAAGGTGATGGCGTCCGAGACGATGAACAGCCACATGCCCAGCTTCTTCGAGCCCACCGCATAAGGCGAGCCGCCTCCGCTCCACACCGATTCCCGCGCCAAAGCGTCGGGCCCGCCGATCGCCTCTTTAGCCATCCTATGACCTCACCGTAAGTAAGAGTAGAATGTAAATCCAGAGCGCGTCCATGAAGTGCCAGTAGATGGCGGTCACGTCGACCACCACGCGCTTTGCGGGCGCGAGGGCCAGTTGCCGGGCGCGCAGCGCGACGTAAAAAAGCGCCACGATCCCGCCCAGGAGGTGGAGACCGTGCGCGCCGGTGAGCAGATAGAAGAA
>QHZK01000475.1 GCA_003224635.1 Acidobacteriota bacterium
TGGCGCGCCAGGTGGCGGAGCGCGTCGCAGTGAACGCGCGAGACGCCGGCATCCGGCTCGACGTTTCCCCTTTGCCCCAGGGGCCTGCACACACACCCGATAGCGGCGTGGACGTAAGCTTGATCCGCGCGCGGATCGACGGGCCAACGCTCGAGCAGGCCGTTCTCCAGTGCTCCGACTGGCTCGGCTTTCCAGCGAGCGGACTCCGAGGCGGCGCTCTGGAAGAAATCTACGCCGCAGAGCGCCGGTTCCTCGACGACTTCACTACGGTGCCGCTTGTCAACGTGCCGGAACTGGTCGGGCTGGGGCCTCGGGTGAAGAACTGGTCTGCGCCGCGCTGGGGAGACTGGCGACTGGAAGACGTTTGGCTGGAAACTGCCAAGCCGTGATGGTGTAGAGACGGCCCGCCGGGCCCTCTCCCCGACGGAGACGTTCCGGCGGAACGTCCCTACGTTGCTCAAAAGGCCGTGAGCTTTCGAACCAAATTACTTTTGATTTTCACTCTGACCGTAACCCTGGCGGTGGGACTGGTGGCCGCGATGGTCTCGGCCTCGATGCGTCGCGCCTTCGAGCGGGTCGACGCCGAGCGCACTTCGGCGCTGGTGGCGCAGTTCGAGCGCGAATTTGCGCGCCAGGGCGAGGAGGTGACGCGGCGGGTTGAAGGTGTGGCCCGAGCCGATTCTGTGCTGCGGATGGCCGTCGATCTCAATCGTCCGCGGCCCGACTATTCGCTCTATGTGGAGACGGCGCGCGACGTTGCCGCCGCTCAGCGGCTGGACTTCCTCGACTTCATCGCCAGCGACGGCACGATTGTTTCCTCCGCCGAGTGGCCGGCGCGCTTCGGTTATCGGGAGGAATGGGTAACGCAGGCTGCCGATTGGCCGACCCAGGCTGCGTTTTTAAAGCGTGAGGAGTTGCCCGGCGGCGTGGCCCTGGCGCTGATGGCGGTGCGCCCAGTTCGCGCCGGTGAAGGTCGCGCGGGTGAACGGGACTTTTACATTGCGGGCGGCCTGCGCCTCGACCGCGAATTCCTGGCTTCGCTCGTCCTGCCCGCCGGAATGCGGGTGATCCTTTACCGGAACTTTCACCCCAACTTTTCCGCGGAGGAGCTTATTCCTGCTTCGGCCAATGTCTCATCGGTTGAGCAAGGGGGAAACTCGGACAAGCTGGCTCCTCTGGTCGAAAGGGTGAGGCGGGAGCGCGCCGGGTTCAGCCAGACCGTCACGTGGTCACGAGATCCGCTGAGCGCCGAAGCGTTCCGCACCATCCCCCTGCTGGGACGCGAACACGAGTTGCTGGGCGTCCTGCTGGTGGGCAGTTCCCGGCGCGAAGAGGTGGCGCTCGAGCAGCGCATCCTCCTGGTGGCGTTTCAGGTCGGAGCGGTAGCCGTGCTGCTGGGCGCTCTATTCAGCCTCTGGATGGCGGCGCGCGTCACGCGGCCGGTGCTCGACCTGGCCGCCGCGTCGCGCAGGGTTGCGAGCGGAGACTGGGGCACTCGCGTTGCGGTCCGTTCGGCGGACGAAATCGGCGAGCTGGCGGGCGCCTTCAACCGCATGACGCAACAAATCCTCGAGCAGCGCGACCGCCTGGTGCAGGCCGAGCGCGTGGCAGCGTGGCGCGAGCTGGCGCGCCGCCTGGCGCACGAGCTCAAGAACCCGCTCTTCCCGCTCCAGATTACGGTCGAGAACCTGTTGCGAGCGCGTCAGCAGAGTCCGGCGCAGTTTGATGAGGTCTTCCGCGAGAGCACTTCGACCCTGCTCGCGGAACTCGCCGATATGAAGACCATCATCGAGCGCTTCAGCGATTTCGCCAAAATGCCCGCCCCGCAGTTCGAGGCCGTGAACCTGAATGAAGTAGTGCGTGGCGCCGTGAAGGTGTTTCAGGCGCAGCTCAGCGAAGCGGGCCGGCCCCCGATTACTCCGAAGCTCGATCTCGAAGAGAAACTCGAAGCCATCGAAGCTGACCCGGACCTGCTGCATCGCGCCGTGCAGAACCTGGTGTTGAACGCGCTTGACGCCATGCCCACGGGCGGCACGCTTACCATCCGGACGGCCCAGCGCGACGGCCCCGCACGCTGTGCCTTGCTCGAAGTCTCCGATACCGGGACGGGCTTGACGAAAGAAGAGTGCGAGCGCCTGTTCACTCCGTACTACACCACCAAGCAGCACGGGACCGGGCTGGGCCTCGCCATCGTGCAGTCGGTGGTGAGCGATCATGGAGGCAAGATCTCGGTCGAAAGCGATCCGGGCCGCGGCAGCACGTTTCGGATTGAGCTTCCGGTAAGCCGGGACTCGTAGCTCGGGACTCCGAGTGGTAGCCATCTCTGAAACAGCGATGCCGTGTCAAGTGGTTTTTGAGAACACGAATCCTCCTGCCTAGCGCGGTCTGTGCCGTGCCGCGTAGGCGGGTTCTGTTCTTTTTTTTGCTGGGCGGTGATTAGCCGCCGTCGTCGCTGTGGGAATGTGGAAATCCGGGCGCTTTTTGCCCGGATTTCCAAGCGCGGTGGAAAGAGTGGAAAAGTCCGTTCTGGTTTTTTGGACTTTTCCACGCTTTCCACGGCGCGTCATTCCCACAGCGAGTTGGTTCTGGCAGGCGAGAGGTGTTCTCGCCTGCCCCCTTTGAAACACAGTTCCAGGACGTCAGGGATGCTCTCTGTACTCGAGCTTGCCGAGGCTCTCGGTTCCAGTCATCTCTCTAGGGTGCTCGCCTCGCGGCGATCCCTCAAGCGGTTATTGGGGAGCAGGTCCTCATCACGGTGCGGTCTTGGTGGACCAATGGCTACCTCAGGCTTCCTGCTCCATCTCGATGCCGGCTTTCCGGCCCCAACGTTGCTCCTGGTAATCGACGCCGTGTTTCAAAACCCCATAGGCGCAGCGCGCGATCGAACGCGCCACCGCCGTCTTGGCCCCATTGGGCAACTTGTGTCGCCGCAGCCGGCGGTAACGCCGGGCGAACGCATTGTGGCCGTGAGTCGCCGCGTTCACCGCCGTGATCAGCGCCCAGCGCAGCCACACCGGCCCTGGACGCGTGATGCCCCCGCGCACCGAGCGTTCGCCGCTCTCGTACAAGCTCGGCGCCAGCCCGGTGTAGTTCACCAGCGCGCGGGGGGAGTCGAAGCGCTTCAGATCCCCGATCTCGCTCCAGATCACCGCCGAGAGAATGTGACCCAGTCCGGGAAGGGTCTGCAGCCGGGCGATCTCGGGAAAGTCCTTCTCCATGCCGCGCAGACTGGTCTCGCTCTTGTCTCGTTCGGTGGTGAGAAAATCGTGGAAGCGCAGGAGCTGCTCCACGCTCTCGCGCGTGGCTTCGGAC
>QHZK01000480.1 GCA_003224635.1 Acidobacteriota bacterium
AAAGTTCGCGTAGTCATAGAAGTATGTCTGCGCGGGGGCTGGCGGGGGGACCAATAGCCCGATGCCGATGAGCGCGAAAGCAGTTCGAACTAAGTTTTTATGAAGCCGAAGCCGATGGTCTGGCTTCACTTTAATTCCCCCCCTGACCGGCGACGGTCTCTCCTGGAACCGGCGTCTTATCGACTCTTTCGGGATTCCCGATCGTCGCGCAGGTTCTCATTTCTGGTCATCAGGGTCAAGAACGCGCGCGGTATTGGCTGAAAAGCTATCGCCGCTCGCGGTGGCGGCGAGGTTTCGAAAAATGGCGGGTTGCGGGTCAGATTCTTCAGCTTGGCGGCTCGATGGCAATGATGCTGTCCGAAACGCTCTTCACCACCTGAATCCGGCTGGGAGGGCGTTCCGCGAGGTCTGCCACGTGCGAAATCACGGCGATCATACGGTCCCCCTGCCGGAGCGCTTGCAGCGCATCGATGGCCGCGTTCAGCGTCTCCGCATCGAGAGAAGAGAAGAACGGCCTGGAGCTCGTGATCCGCTACTGACAAGATTGCGAGCCAGCAGCGATCCGTCCTTGACACCTGCCAGGGCCTTCTGCAAGTGATCCCGGTGAATCTTGGACGGTCCTCCCTCCGTTATAACGGAGGCAGCGAACTCCATTGCGGGATCATGCGCGCCAAGGTTCAGCGCCTTCGCCACCATTTCGTAACCATTCAGTCCTGTCTCGAGTCCCGCCTGCTGGTAGGACGCTGCCAGGTAACCGGCGTCAAACCAAGCAGCTGCGCCTGGATTTCCCTTTGCTTGAGCGTTGCGCGTGCGAGCCGTGAGCTCCGAGAGCAATCTCCGAGCCACGACATCATCCTTCACGCTGTATCCGACTTTCCGGTCTCTCATGGCCCAGACGGCGTACACCGTGGCTCGCCGCATGGTCTCCATTCGGACGAGGACCGGCGTATCCGGAGTGAGAAGCGCGAGCGTATCCACGACGAGCTGACCAAGGTTGTAGTTCGGATCTACGCCTCGCCAATCCGCCCCGCTCGGCCTGTCACCGCCGATCCAAGGCAGCGACTTCGCACCTCCGATATCGAGGGGGTGGCAAATCAGCGGCGGCCCGGCCTGCGTGGTTTGCGGTATCCCAAGAAGCGTAACCAGAAGGGCGCTTCCAATTCCCAAAAACACAATACGACTCCTCTTCACCGTCCATTACCTCCTTCAGCTAGTCCTGCGTTCCTGGTGACAAGACGGTGTAGAGGCTTCAACTGTTAACGAAGAGCCCCAGAAGCAAGTTAATGAGACCGCCCTTGCCCCTTACAATGTAATCAGGCGGAATTTAGACAACGAAGCACAAGGAGGCAAAACCAATGGCAGTGACGGTTGCCGACCTCAGCCTGCAGAGCGCCCAGGGCGTGGAGCGGAATAAAGCCGTCTGCGAAATGTCAGAAGCACAGCCAACGTATAGCGAACTGACCCCATCGTCGGCTAGGTGTTTGCAAAGCTGCCCTCCGCAATCTTCCTCCATTCGTCCAACAGGTCCTGTACTCCTACGGCTCCGCCCTGACCGATCATGTGCAGCGTCGAGCGAATTGCGCCGACCGAACACTATCCCAGATCCGGCGCAAGCCTCAGTCAGATGCGTTCTGGTTTGAGTAGTTTGCTGGTTGCGTACAAGGCAACACTTTCGCCAGCTTACGGTGCCGAAGCCCGCGCCCGGCACGATAGGAATGGCTGGCCGCTGCTCGTCCGGGCAGGTGGAAGACTGGTCATGAAATCAAATGGCCACGCACGCTCGGCCTCGGCGGCTTGAATGCCTTCAGCTGCCCCACTTTGCCGAGAAGATCACTGCGGTCTACGATGTAATGCAGTTTCATCGAGGCTTCCCCGCCGCTCAAGTACTGGAGGAGTTCTTCGAACGCGTCCGACGGATTCTGCGCGATGACGCCGACCGCGCGGAGATAGCCCCCACTACGAAGCCGTGCCATCAGTTCCCGGAGCGTATAACGGCCTTCCAAGGTCAAGCCACCCGCTTTTTGTGAGCGGCTCACCAGGTAATGTACGAGTAGCAGTTCATCAAACAAGGGGGGCGCGAGAAACAAACGCCCTTTGCCCACTTCCCAACCCCTCTCCAGGCGCCGCGAACGCCGGATCGACTGAATCTGTTCGAACTGAGCCTGCCAATCCTCTTTGGGCTCTTTGCGGCTCAGGTAATGTCGGCATACCTCTCGCAGCCATTGCGGGGCCTCGAGATCCAGGCCCTTACTGATCTTCTCGAGCCATTCGAAGAATGCCCCTTGACGTGTGCCTCTTTCTTCCAGGATAAGGAACTGGTTGCCCGAAGTTGGCAGGGCCTTCACCAATTCGCGCCGCAAGGCATCGGTTGTTCTCCCACCTTCGATCCGGTAAATCGCTAGGCGGGCGTGCCATTTCGGCGGAGATCCGCAGTAAGGACAAGGGTCTTGGGGAGACTGCATGGTGAAGTAGGGCCGCGTGATCGCCGGACTGTTCAACTCGGCCAATGATGGCTTGTAACGCTTAATCTCGAGGTGGGCTGTGTTCAGCGACAGCCCCATGTGTCGCGTGAACACGTCCAGGACGCAGGCGAGACAGATCGATCTGTCGAGCTTCCTGACGGCCTCACTCGGAAAGGCGGAAAGATCGACTCTGTTCGTTCCTGCGACAGATGCCTTCTGAACGCGACCAGTCCTTCGGCTGGCCTTCTTTGGAACCGGCCGGAAAGTACTTGGGCCAGCCCCGCCACCTTTCTTTCTGGGAACCGCCGTCAAGCGTGTGGCCGATCCGACCGCACCCTTCACTATCTTGCGAGAGGGTCGCTCAACGGTCTTCACGCTTCGGTAGCTTCGTCTGCCCGCCATTCGCGCCCCCCCGGTCAAGGCTATCAGAATTATTCCGAAGACGCTCGGACTCGTGGACTACGCCGTCTCGATCTCCGCGGCCAAATCCAGGCCCCATTCCTGTATGGATGTTTCCCTCATCTTGAATTTCTGAATCTTGCCGGTCACCGTCATGGGAAAGGAGTCAACGAACTT
>QHZK01000149.1 GCA_003224635.1 Acidobacteriota bacterium
CGACCTGGTCGTCCAGGAAGGGGAGTTTATTGCGGTGATGGGCCCGTCCGGCTGCGGCAAATCGACCCTGCTCCACGTCCTGGGCGGACTGACCGGTCCGACCAGCGGCCACGTGTGCGTGGATGGGAACGATTTCTCCACCATGGGCGACCGAGACCGTACGCGGTTTCGACGCCACAAGATTGGCTTCGTGTTCCAGCGCTTCAACCTGCTGCCGACCTTGACGGGGCGGCAAAACATCACCATCGCCCAGCACATTCAAGGGGATGGCTTCAACCCTCACCGCTTCGAGGCTGTCGTGACCATGCTTAACATCCAGGAGAAGCTGGACCGCAGGCCCTACGCTCTTTCGGGCGGGGAGCAGCAGCGCGTGGCCATCGCTCGCGCGGTGATCTGTGAGCCCAAAATTCTGCTCGCCGATGAACCGACGGGCAATTTGGACACGGAAAATTCGACGACGGTGCTGAATATGCTGCGGGAGCTGAATCGCTCCTTCCGGCAGACTACCCTGATGATCACGCATAATCCCGAAGCGGCAGCAGTGGCCGACCGCGTGCTGCGGATGCGGGACGGGCGCATTATTTACGATTAGGCGCTTAGCGCTGCAGGCGCCATGGAGTGCGGGAGCTTGCTCCCGCTTTTCCGCCCTAGCCAGCTCGGGCGGGCGCGAAAGCGGCGGCAAGCCGCCGCACTCCAAAGCAAAGCCGGGCTTCAGTTCTATGGCTCAGAGTACTGGAATCCAAAACGGCACGGCTCCGCAAGCGGCAGACCACGTCGGTCGAGTCCGCGCTGGCGGGCTCGAGCGGGCGCGAGCCAAGATCAAGCTCTTCCTCCTGCGCTCGATCTTCTGGTCCTACGAACGCGGAAGCTGGCAGTACGACGTCATTTGCGCGGTTATCCTGGCCTTTATCTTCCTGACGCCGCGTTCCTGGTTCCAGGACCGCCCCACATTGCAATTGACCGACCTGCGGCACGTGCAGGGGATCGTCGAGGTCGGATACGCAGGAAACGTCCGGACCTATCAGATCGATGCCCGGCTGGTCGAGTCGCTAGCGCCTGACAAACCGGAGGACGCGATCCGCGAGATCCTGGAACGACGCCTGAAGAAACCGCCCCCGATCAAGTCCATCGAGCCCATCCGCGACAAGAACAACGTAATCCTCGGTTACACGGTGGTCGTTGCGCCATGAGATTGCTTGCGCAACGGAAGGGCGGGCTTTTATCCTGCCGTAACGCGGAGCAAAAAAGCTAAAATTAGAAATGGTCATTTTGTTTTCTACTCTTCCGGCAGGTTTGAAGACCCGGCCTTCCCGCTCGCCTTGGGACTCTTTCGGCAAACTGCCCAAGGCGTTTTGTGTCCCTCTCGCCCTGGCCCTGCTCGCTTCGGCTGCGCCTCGGCGCTCGACGGAGTCTCGAACCCAGAAACACAAAGCGCCACTGGACCTGGGTGAGGTTCTGGCGCGGATGGACGAAACTTCGAGGCGTTTGCGGACTCTGTCGGCCGACCTCGAATATACCAAAGTCACCGTGGTGGTGGACGATAGGTCGACGGAACGGGGCCAGATCTTCTACCTGAAGGGGAAACTTCCGGAGGTGCTGATCGACTTCAAGACCCCGGACCCGAAGACGATCCTGATCAAGAAGAACAAGGCGGAGATCTATTTGCCAAAGATCAATCAGATCCAGGAATACAACCTCGAAAAGCACAGCGAGCTCGTGCAGCAGTTCCTGCTGCTGGGCTTCGGCACGGAGACTTCCGAGCTCGAAAAATCCTACGTCCTGAAATTGGTGGGCGAGGAGGACATCAATGGGGATACAACCGCAGTCCTGGAGCTGATTCCCCGAAACCAAACCGTCGGCGCACAGCTCGCCAAGGTCCAACTCTGGATCAACGAAGAATCGGGGCTCCCCGTCCAGCAGAAGTTTTTCGAGGCGGGCGGCGACTACCTCGTCACTCGCTACACCTCGGTTAAAATCAATAGCAGGCTTCCTCTTTCCACCTTTGAGATCCACGCCGCGAAGGGAGCAAAACGGGCGAAGCTACAGTGAGGAGCCTCGACGCGCGAGGCCTCCGATTTCCGAGCGCGCAACATACAAATCTGCCTTTGTTTCTACGACTTGGCCGCAAAATAAGCACTTCAAGCCCGTTTTTTCGCCATTCAGCCCTTTCCCGTTGCTGCCGTTTGACCGGGTGTCTTAGCGTGGAAGATGTGGATTAATGTCGCAGGTGCGGGCGCGCTCGGTCATCTTCCCATGAACGGTCCAATAAGCCTTGTCGTCCTCAGGCGCGCGACTCGCGCCGCCAGCCGTGGCGTCCGCGAGTGGCGGATGATCGCCAAGGGACTGCTCTCCACCCGCCATCCCATCGACGCTCACATTATCCCCATCCGGCGCTGTAACCTGTCGTGCGCTTACTGCAACGAGTTTGACAGCTTCTCCAAGCCGGTCCCCACGGCGGAGATGCTTCGCCGCATCGACCGGCTTGCTGCGCTCGGCACCACGATCATCACCATCAGCGGCGGCGAGCCCCTGCTCCATTCCGAGCTTGATGAAATCATCCGGCGGATTCGCCGGCGAGGCATCATCGCCGGCCTGATCACCAACGGTTACCTGCTGACGCCGGAGCGCATCGCGCGGCTCAACCGCGCCGGCCTGGACCACCTGCAGATCTCGATTGACAACGTCATGCCGGATGAAGTCTCGAAGAAAAGTCTCAAGGTCCTGGACAAGAAGCTCGAAATGTTGGCCCAGTACGCCGAGTTTCACGTCAACATCAACTCGGTGCTGGGCAGTCCGGTGCGCAACCCGGAAGACGCGCTGGCGGTCGCGCGCCGGGCCCTGTCGCTGGGCCTGACGAGCACGGTCGGAATCCTGCACGACGGTTCGGGGCAGCTCCAGGCGCTGAGCCAGCGCCAGCAGCAGATCTTTCTCGAGATCATGAGAATGGGCAAGGCCTCCTACGCGCGGCTCAACGATTTCCAGAGGAAGATAGCGCTCGGCAAACCCAACAACTGGCGCTGCCGCGCCGGCAGCCGCTACCTCTACATCTGCGAAGACGGGCTGGTCCACTACTGTTCGCAACAAAGGGGCTACCCCGCCATCCCGCTCGACGAGTACACACCAGCCCACCTCGAGCACGAGTTCTTTACCAACAAGACCTGCGCCCCGCGCTGCACGGTCTCCTGCGTGCAGCAGGTCGCCATGATCGACTTCTGGCGCGGGCCCCAGACCCGCGCGGCATTCAAGCCTGCGGAACCCCTCGTCCAATTGCAGTCGCGCGCTGCGGAACGGTAGCCCCCAGTGGAAGTCGAGCGACCCGGAGCCGGCGCGAGCCGAGCGGCCTGAGGCCCCTCGCGGCTAGTCGCCGGGACGGGACGCCTCCGCTTGACTCTCTAAATCTCGGTAATGAAAGTAAAGTGGCTTTTCTTGACACTTCGGAAAGGGCCGTGCTAGATTGCTCGTT
The DNA here is from genome assembly GCA_003224635.1 of Acidobacteriota bacterium. Classification (GTDB taxonomy): domain Bacteria; phylum Acidobacteriota; class Terriglobia; order UBA7540; family UBA7540; genus QHZK01. The sequence continues at coordinate 3,464 of QHZK01000149.1, forward strand.
TTAGAGACCTAGCCGGCTTCTCTCTTGTAAGGCTGACCGCTCAAAATGGGTGACATCCTAAGCCAGCTTTCGCACCTTCTTGTCCAAAGCCTCCCCACGGTCGTCTTTGTCTTTCTCCTCACGGTGGTCTTGGACTGGCTGTTTTTCAAGCCACTGACCGGGGTTCTGAAGCAGCGCGAGGAAGCGACGGTCGGGGCTCTGGCCCGGGCCCGCGAGCAGGCAGCGGCGGCGGAGGCCAAAGCGCGGGAATACGAGGCGGCGCTCCAGGCTGCGCGTCAGGAAGTATACCGCCTCCAGGAGGCGGACCGGCGGGCGGCGCTGAGCGACCGAGAGGAGCGCCTGCAAAGGGTCCGTCGGGAGTCTGAAACCCTCTTGAAGAGCGCCCTCGCCGACCTCGCCGCCCAGGCGCAAGCGGCCCAGCAGGAGCTCGCGAGGTCGGCCCAGTTGCTCGCCGAGGACATCACCCAATCGATCCTGAGCGACGGGGTCCCGCCGGCTCGGGAAGGGCATACGTAGCATTGAGAGTGAAATGTCACAGGACCGCTGGACGCCTGGTCATGCCGGCTTTTCTCGTCGCCTGCCTGACGGGGGCTGTCGTGGCTTGGGGCGCAAATGAAGCCCCGCGCTCCGTCGCGGCCCTGGTGGACTCGGGTCAATGGGGGTTATCGTCCAACGATCCTGCTGTTGGCGCTCGAAAGGCGAGCCTTGGGAACACTGTCAAACTGGCCACGGCTTCGGTCGCACCGGAAAACGCGGAGGGCGAGGAAGGAGCCAAGCACGAGCTCCTGTACAAGGTGATCAACTTCGTCATCCTGGTTGGCGCTCTGGCGTATCTCTTGCGCAAGCCGCTGGCGGGGTTTTTCGTCCAGCGATCGGAATCGATCCGAAAGAGTCTGGAGGAGGGCCGCAAAGCGCTTGAGAGCTCGCAGGCGCAGCTTCGCAACATCGAGGAGAAGCTTCGAGGTCTCGAAGAGGAGATTTCGCGCTTTAAGGCTGCGGCCGCCCGGGAGATGGAAGCTGAAAGGGAGCGCCTGCGGCAGGCCGCGGCGGCGGAGGCGGAAAGGATCCTCCAGTTCGCTCGGGCCGAGATCGATAACGCGACACGAGCGGCAAAGCTCGAGCTGAAGGTCTACGCCGCCGGCCAGGCCGTGGAACTGGCAGAGGCGATGATCCGGCAGCGGCTCGACGAAGCCGGCCAGCGCCGGTTGGTCGGCCGCTTTGTCGGCGAACTGACTCGAAAGTCGAGCTAGCCGGTCTATGCCGATCGCCATTGCCAATCGATACGCTCGCGCGCTCGTCGACGTGGTGAGCCAGAAGGGGGATTACCGGCAGGTCCGTCAGGAACTGGAGAGCTTTGCCGCCGTCTACAGCGAGAGCGCCGAGCTGCGCGAGGTCTTCGATACGCCAGCCCTCCCTCTTACGGAAAAATTAAAAGTCCTCGCAGCGATCACGGGGAAAATGGGCACAACCTCGATCACCACGAATTTTCTGAGCGTGCTGGGCCAGAACTACCGCATGAATTTGCTGGAAGAGATCTGCCGCGCCTTCCACAAGCTGGCTAACGACCGCTTGGGTGTGGTCGAGGTGAAAGTCGTTTCCGCCGCAGGTCTGTCCGAGACTGAGCGGCAGGCTTTGCGAGCTAGATTCATCGATCTCACGGGCAAGGAGGTGGAATTCGATTTCCGTCTCGACCGCGAGTTATTGGGTGGGGTCCTGGCCCAGATCGGAAGCACAGTGTACGATGGAAGCGTGCGCGGCCAGCTCGACCGCATCCGCGAGCGGCTGACCGGGCAGTAATTGAACGCAGTCGAAAGTCGAGAAGTTGAAAAGTCGAAAGTTAGAAGCGGCTGGCTGCTTGATGATGACTCGACTCTACAACGGCGGCGTCGGCGCCGAAGGCAGCGCCGCTACAGCGAGCGACACCGTCTTGTTTTGACTTTGGACTTTCGACTGTCAACTATCGACTCTTTTGCTTCGACCGGAGCCAAGACAATGCCACAAATCAAGGCCGACGAAATCAGCCAGATCATTCGGGAGCAGATCGAGAGCTTCGACCGCAGCGTGACCGTGAGCGAGGTGGGGACGGTCGTCTCCGTGGGCGACGGCGTGGCGCGCATCCACGGCCTCGACAAAGTGATGGCGGGCGAGTTGCTCGATCTCCCGCACGAGGTGGCGGGGTTGGCGCTGAATCTGGAGGAAGACCAGGTAAGCGCCGTGCTGCTCGGCGATTACACCCAAATCAAAGAAGGCGACATCGTCAAACGCACGCGCCGCATCATGTCGGTGCCGGTGGGCGAGGCGCTGATCGGGCGGGTGGTGGACTCGCTCGGCAAGCCGCTTGACGAGAAGGGACCGATCCTGACCACGGAGTTCAACGCGGTCGAGCGGCTCGCTCCGGGCGTCGTGGACCGCCTGCCGGTCCGCGAGCCGCTGCAGACGGGCCTCAAGGCCATCGACGCCATGATCCCCATCGGGCGCGGGCAGCGGGAGCTGATCATCGGCGATCGCCAGACCGGGAAAACGGCCATCGCCATTGATACGATCTTGAACCAGCGCGGCGGCGACGTGATCTGTATTTACGTGGCCATCGGCCAGAAGCGATCCACCATCGCCCAAGTGGTGAAGACGCTCGAAGAATACGACGCCATGAAGTACAGCATCGTGGTCGGGGCGAGCTCGTCTTACCCGGCGCCCATGCAGTATCTGGCCCCCTACGCGGGCTGCGCGATGGGCGAATACTTCCGCGACCGCGGCCGGCACGTGTTGTGCATCTACGATGACCTCTCGAAGCACGCCGTGGCTTACCGGGAGATTTCCCTGCTCTTGCGGCGGCCCCCGGGGCGCGAGGCGTATCCCGGAGACGTTTTCTATCTTCACTCGAGGCTCCTTGAGCGCGCGGCAAAACTGAACAACGAATCGGGCGGCGGGTCGCTCACGGCGCTCCCTATCATCGAAACTCAGGCCGGGGACGTTTCGGCCTACATTCCTACCAACGTCATTTCGATCACTGACGGCCAGATTTACCTCGAGACGGACCTCTTCCACTCCGGCATTCGTCCCGCCGTCAACGTGGGGCTCTCGGTCTCGCGCGTGGGAGGCAACGCCCAGATCAAAGCGATGAAGCAGGTGGCGGGCACGCTGCGGCTGGACTTGGCGCAGTATCGCGAGCTCGCGGCCTTTGCGCAGTTTGGCAGCGAGGACCTGGACAAGACCACGCAGGCGCAGCTCAGCCGCGGGCGCCGCCTGACCGAGATCCTGAAGCAGGACCAGTACCAGCCTCGCCCGGTGGAGAAACAGGTGATTATTATTTTCGCCGGAACGAACGGTCATCTGGACGACCTCGCCGTCGAAGACTGCGGGCCTTTCGAGCAGCGGCTTTACGACTTCCTGGACGCCTCCTATCCGGCTCTGGGGAAGAAGATTGCTGAGAAAAAGCAACTCGACGACGCTCTGCGCGCCGAGATTCGCAAGGTGCTGGACGAATTCAAGGCTAAGTTCCTGGCGGAGCGCAAGACAGCAACGGTTAAGGTTTCCTGACATGGTCGAAGACGACGCGCTTGTAGCGGGGTACCGCGAAATGGCCGCTGATTCGGATCGAGAACGCGAGGCCGAGGAGTGGTGCGAAGGGTTAATTGCTGATTGTGACGTTCAGCCTTTCGACACTTAACAGGTTGCTGGAAAAGCCTTGCAGCCTGCCATTCTGAGCCCTTCGCTTGTCATTCTGAGCGAAGCGAAGAATCTCAATATTTCGAGCCCAGGGTAAACTCCGCGAAAGAATCCAGCATTTGCGAAGCAAGCAAATACGGAGATCCTTGGTCGCCTACGGCTCCTCGGGATGACAGTTTCGAGTGTTTTCAGCAGCCCGTTCGACTCTCGACTGAACCGTGCCCAACGTCTTCGATCTCCGGCGGCGCGCGACGGCGCAAGGAGGCTGCCATGCATGACTGGATGACGTGGGTTGGACAAGGGCTCCCCATGCTGTTCCTGCTGGCTTTTTGGGTTTATTTTATGTGGCGTATGAAGAAGACTAGCGGCGGATGGTGGGGAGTACAGCGGCGACAGACCGAATTGCTCGAGCAGGAGATTGAACTGTTCCGCCAGACGAACGAGCTCCTGAAGAAACTGGTGGCCACCCGGTAGTTGACTTTCAACTTTCGACTAACCCATGCCCAACGTTCTCGATCTCCGGCGCCGCATTCGCTCGGTAAAGAGCACTCAGCAGATCACCCGCGCCATGAAGATGGTGGCGGCGGCCCGCCTGCGGCGCGCGCAGGAGCGCGTCATCAGCGCCCGCCCCTACGCCGACCAGATGCTGGCCGTGCTCTCGAGCGTCGCCGCTCGCATTGAGCGGACCGAGCAGCCGATTCATCCGCTGCTCGCCGAGCGGCCGGTGAAGAAGCTCTTGCTCGTATTGATTACTTCGGACCGCGGACTTGCCGGGGCTTTTAGCGCGAACCTGATCCGGGCCGCCCAGTACTATCTCTCCAGCCACCGGGGCCAGGGCCGCGAAGCCTTTCTGATCGCGGGCGGCCGGAAGGGGCGCGACTTCTTTCGCCGGCGCCCCGTCTCGATGATCGGCGAGTACGTCAAGTTCTTCGGCCGGCGCCTCGAGTTCTCTCACGCGCAGGAACTTGCCGCGCGCATCATCGAGCTTTACACCAATGAGTCGGTGGACGCGGCGGACTTCATCTACAACGAGTCCAAGTCCGTCATGACCCAGCGCGTGAGGGTGGAGCGCTTTCTGCCGGTCAAGCGGCTTGAGCCCGGGAAGGGAGAGCCGCCGATCGACTATATCTACGAGCAGCCGCCGGCGGAGATCTTCAAGGCCCTGCTACCGCACTACGTTGAGACTGAAGTCTATCGGGCGCTCGTCGAGTCGCAGGCGGCGGAGTTCGCGGCGCGCATGACGGCCATGGATGCCGCCACCAATAACGCCCGCGAGCTGATCGACACTCTGACGCTGCACCTGAATCGCGTGCGCCAGGCGGCAATCACCAAGGAGATCATTGAGATCGTGAGCGGCGCGTCGGCGGAATAAAGCAGTTGTCAGTCCGTCAGTATTTCAGTTTTTGACTGACGAACTGACGAACTGACTTACTGACGAACCAGAGCCGAAAACTCGACTGTTTCCAAGAAAGGATGAACATGGAAGCGATCAAAGTTGGCAAAGTCGTGGAAGTGATTGGCCCGGTTTTGGTGGTGGCGTTTGAAAGCGGGCACCTGCCGCAAATCTACAACGCCGTGCGGGTCACGTCGGACGGGTTCGACGTTCCGCGCCCCATCCACGTGGTGGCCGAGGTCGAGCAGCATCTCGGGGAAGGCCGCGTGAAGTGCGTCGCCATGGAAGCCACCGACGGCATGGTGCGCGGGATGAAAGCGATCGACACGGGCGGCCCCATCACCGTCCCGGTCGGCAAGGCGACGCTCGGCCGGGTGATGAACGTGATTGGCGAGCCCGTGGACAAGCTGGGGCCAATCCTTTCCCAGACTCGCTTCCCCATCCACCGTCACGCGCCCGAGCTCGATGAACAGAACACGCAGCTCCAAATGTTCGAGACCGGTCTTAAGGTGATCGACCTGATCGAGCCTTATTTGAAGGGCGGGAAAACGGGCCTGTTCGGCGGCGCCGGCGTCGGCAAGACGGTCATCATCATGGAACTGATCAATAACGTCGCCAAGAAACATGGTGGCGTTTCGGTCTTCTCGGGCGTCGGTGAGCGCACCCGCGAGGGTAATGACCTCTGGATTGAAATGACCGAATCGGGAGTGATTACGCCAGGCGATCCCGAGCGGTCGAAGGCCGCGCTCATCTACGGCCAGATGACCGAACCGCCCGGCGCGCGGCTGCGCGTGGGCCTGACGGGCCTCACCGTGGCCGAGTACTTCCGCGATGTCGAGGGGCAGGACGTCTTGCTGTTCATCGACAACATCTTTCGATTCACGCAGGCGGGCTCGGAAGTTTCGGCCTTGCTTGGCCGCATGCCCTCGGCGGTAGGCTACCAGCCCAACCTGTCCACGGAAATGGGTGAGCTGCAGGAGCGCATCACCTCGACCAAGAAGGGTTCGATCACCTCCGTGCAGGCCATTTACGTCCCTGCCGACGACTTGACCGATCCCGCGCCGGCCACCGCGTTCGCGCACCTGGACGCGACGACCGTGCTTTCCCGCCAGATCGTCGAGCTCGGGATCTATCCGGCCGTCGACCCGCTGGCGTCGACGTCCCGCATCCTCGACCCGCGCATTGTGGGGGACGAGCACTACAACGTGGCGCGCTCGGTCAAAGCCATTCTCCAAAAGTACAAGGACCTGCAAGACATCATCGCCATCCTGGGCATCGACGAGCTCTCCGACGAAGACAAGCTCACGGTGGCGCGCGCCCGCAAGATTCAGAAGTTCATGTCGCAGCCGTTCTTTGTGGCGCAGCAGTTTACGGGGCTCGAGGGGAAATACGTGAAGCTCGAAGACACCATCCGCGGCTTCAAAGAACTGGTCGAAGGCAAGCACGACACCGTCCCCGAGCAGGCGTTCTACATGGTCGGCACGATCGAAGAAGCGCTTGGAAAAGGGGAGAAACTGAAGGCCGCGTAGCTACTGTAGCGGCGATGTCCTCATCGCCGCAATCGCCGGCGGGGACACCGGCGCAGACGGACGGCAATGGCCCGATGACTCAATTCTCAAATGGCCGAATCCTTGCCAACTCGGATTGAGCTCGAGCTGGTCACGCCGGAGCGGCCAGTGGTCCGCGGCCCCGTCATTAGCGTGTCGCTGCCGGGCAAGGAAGGGTACCTCGGCATCCTGCCCGGACACGCTCCCCTGCTTTCCGAACTCAAGCCCGGCGAGCTTTCCTACACCCAGGACGGCGCGACCCATTATGTCGCCGTGAGCTGGGGCTTTGCGGAAGTGCTCCCCGACCGGGTGATCGTCCTCGTCCACACCTCAGAGCGGGCCGAGGAGATCGACCGAGAGCGCGCTCAACGAGCCAGACAGCGGGCGGAGGAGCGCTTGGGCAAAACTTCCGACACCGAGATCGATCGCGAGCGCGCCCAGGCCGCGCTCGAGCGGGCCATGGCTCGCCTGGAGGCCGCTGGCAAGACATCAAGCGCTCAGCAGTCGAATCGGCTGTAATATCGGGGCCTAACCGACTTTCGGGGTGTCTCTACCCGAGGAGGTCTCTCAGATGACCAATCTTCTGTGCCTGCTTCAGAAGTCGCTGTTCATCGTGATGGCGGTGAGTGTGCTGTTCCCCGGTATCGAGAGCGAGGCTCAGACGTTGAAGCCGCTCGTGGCCGGGAAGCGAGGCGTGGTTGCCGCGGGACACGCGCTGGTGGCGGAGGCGGGGCTGCGCATCCTCGAAAAAGGCGGCAACGCTGTGGACGCGGGAGTGGCTACCGTCTTTGCGGCGTCAGTGATCGAAATGGGAAGCTTCGGCTCGGGAGGGGAATGCCCGATTCTGATCAAGCTGAAGGATGGCCCGGTAATGGCCATCAACGGCGCCGGGATCGCGCCCGAGCTTGCCACGGTCGAGTATTACGAGAGCCTGAAGCCCGACGATCCGCGGCGGGTGGCCGTCGGCACGATCCGAAATGGTCATGCGGGCATTATTCCTTCTTTTGGCCCGCTGAGCGCGATTGTGCCGAGCGCGGTGGGCTCGCTCCTGGCCGCGCTCGAAAATTACGGGAGCATGAGCTTTGCCGAAGTCGTCCAGCCGGCGATTGAGCTTGCCCAGGGCTTTCCCCTCGATGCCCGCCTGGCACACGCTTTCGCCGCGTCCGTGCCGGTATTCGAAAAGTGGCCAGACACCAAGAAGGTGTACATGCCGGACGGGCGCCTGCCCAAGGAGGGAGAGATCTTCGCGCAAGCCGACCTCGCTCGCACCTTTCAAAGCATGGCCGAGGCGGAGGAGCGGAATTCGAGCCGCGGCCGCGCGGCGGGCATCGAGGCGGTGCGCGACTATTTTTATCGAGGTCCGGTGGCGAAGCGCATCGGCGACTTCTGCAAGCAGGCCGGGTGCCTGCTCCGCGAAGGCGATTTCGCCGCCTACCGCGCCAAGGTCGAGCAACCCCTGACGACCAACTATCGCGGCGTGGATGTTTATAAGGTGGGCTTCTGGAGCCAATCCCCGGTGTTTCTCGCCAACCTGAACCTGCTCGAGGGCTTTGATCTGAAGTCGATGGGGCACAACTCTGCTGCCTACGTGCACACGGTGGTCGAGGCCATGAAGCTTGGCTATGCCGATCGCGACGCCTATTACGGCGACCCGGAATTCAGCAAGCCCCCTCTACAGCTTATTTCCAAGGAGTACGCGCGCGTCCGGCGGGCGCTGATCAATCCGCAGATGGCCTCGGCGGACCACATCCCGGGCGACCCCGAGCGTATGCAGCCGCGCGCGACGGTGGAGTTCGCGCGCTCGCGCCTTCGCGAGCGGAACGGCGAGCACCAGGACACCACCTGCGTGAACGTCATCGACAAGTCCGGCAACATGTTTTCG
>QHZK01000481.1 GCA_003224635.1 Acidobacteriota bacterium
ATACCCGCGCAGAAAATCCCTGTTGGTGTTTGAGCCCGTGTTCACGTACTTGGGAATCAAGTAGCCGGCGGGATTGCCCGTCAATTCGCGCTTCGAGGACCGGAGCGACGGAAGAATGCCGCCCGCGCCCTCGAGCGTGAAGTGGTCCATCAGGTAATGTCCCAGGGCGCCCGAAGAGCTTCCGACGCCATGGGGGAAGCGGCGCGAAGCGGAGTTGAGCAGAATGCGGGTGGACTCGAGGGCCGAAGCAGCCAGCACGACGATTTTGGCGCGCGCCTCGCGCTGGTTGCGGTGGGCGCGCTCGATGTAATAAACGCCAGTTGCTTTGCCCTCTTCGTTCATCAGCAGGTGGCTGACTACGGCGTCGCTGATCAGAGTAAAGCGGCCCGTCCGAGCGGCAGCCGGAAGCGTCACCGCCGGGCTGTTGAAATAAGACGCGGTATAGCATCCGCGCTGGCACTGGTTGCAATAATGGCAGGCGGGACGCCCGTGGTGGGGAACAGTGAGGTTGGCCACGCGGTCCGGCATCACGCGCCAGCCGAATTTTTTCTCGATGATCTGCTTCGAGAGCACGGAGCCGCAGGACAGATTCATGGGGGGCAGAAATTGGCCGTCCGGCATCTGCTCCAGGCCTTCGCGGGAGCCGCTCACGCCGATGAAGCTTTCCACCTTGTCGTAGTACGGCTCGAGATCCTTGTAGCTGAAGGGCCAGTCCTGCTCGTAGCCGTCGCGGCTCGCCGCCTTGAACTCGTAGTCGCTGTAGCGGTAGCTCTCCCGCGCCCAGCAGAACGTCTTCCCGCCTACCTGGCGGCCGCGAATCCACAGGAAAGGCTTGTCGATCGGGAACGTGTAAGGGTTCTCGTGGTCGTCGACGAAGAACTGATGACTATATTCGTCGCAGGCGTAGCAGAGCCGCTGGATAGGCTGCTTTTCGAGCAGCGCTTTTTGGTCTCCGAAACCACGAAATTTCAACTGGTAGGGCCAGACGTGCTCGGTGAAGTCTCGGGTGGGAATCCTCGGAGGGCCCGCCTCGAGCATCAACACTTCCATCCCCTGTTCGGTAAGCTCCTTGGCAACCCAGCCACCGCTCGCCCCGGAACCGACCACAAGGGCGTCATAAACCTTAGTTTTCGTCGAGAGAATCATCGTGAGCCTTCGGGGAGCGTACGTAAGATTAACACGCAGCCAGGCGGAAAGGACACACGAACGAGAGGTTATGGGATCTCATTCAGTTCCTTGGCGGCCCGCAGCCCTGACTGCAGCGCACCCTGCATCCAGCCGTCCACTTGGATGTGTGCTCACCGGCAAAATGCACGCGTCCTTCGGGTCGCTCATTTCCTACGCAAATCGTGGTCATTTGGCCGGGGGGAAGGCAGGGCGACAGCACCTCCCGCCCAAGGGTCGGCAGGCCAGACTTTTGAGACTGCCCCCTCCAAATTGTCGAGCAGGCCAGGGTGGACCCTTTCCATTTCATGGGAGACGAATTCCAACCGCCGGTTCGTGGATTCGCCCACGTCGGTATCATTGCCCTTGTAGACGAAGTTTTAGCCCACTACCCGAATTTGGGCGGGGCAGCTCGACCACGAAACCGCGGCTCAAAAGTTCTTCCCGGACTCGGTCCGCTCCGGCGACAAGTGATCTTCGAATTCGAGATGATGCCAGCGGTCGGGACGCAAGCATGCGCGCTTCCTCGAGCCGGACTTCAGGATGCCAGGGGTGCACGGCCACGAGTAGGGCCTTACGTCCAGGTGGATTTCTGCCGAGTGCGCCGTCATCCAGTGGGAATGCGGAAAGAGCGTGGTTTAGTGGTAGCCGTCCCAATTTCTTTAAGCAGACCGACTCAACGCAATTATTCGGTATTGTCGGTAAGATTCGGTCGGGAGTCGTCTTCCGGCCGCGGCTGCTTGTTCGCGCTGCTGAAGACCGATCACGACCAAATGAGTAACCAAGCAATTCTCGGCCGAATGTTTTGCTGATTGCTCGCCAATAGAGTATCGTGTCGAGTTCACGGAGGGCCTATGAAACGGAGGCTGACTCGTCGCAGGCTTCTCGAAGAAGGGCTGAGGGGTTCGGTTCTCGTCGGCGGCGCGGCGATAGCCGGTCTTGGCCGCCCGGCCACCACCCCGGTGCGGGCGAAGGCGTCCACCGAGCCTGACTTTACCGGCGCCCTGCGCGCCGCAGCGGACGAAATCATTCCGGCCAGCGATGGCATGCCGGCGGCGAGCGAAGTGGGGTGCGTCGAGTATCTGACTCGCCTGACGCAGGAGGACGCCTCGATCCGCCGGAGCTTGGCAGGCGCCATCGAAGCCCTCGAGGCGGCAACCCGCGAGCACTTCGGCAACGCGTTCGCTCGCCTGAAGCGAGCCGAGCGGGTGCGGTCCCTCCGCGCCTTCGAGCACGACAGGCCCGAAACTTTTGCCGTCCTGCGCGACTACGTCTACGAGGCCTACTACACCCGGCCAAAGGTCTGGAAGCTGATCGGCTACCAGTTCTATCCTACGAATCAGGCCGGGTCGCGCATGAAGCCGTTTGACGAGTCCGCGCTCAATCAGGTGCGCAAGAAGCCGCGATACTATCGCGAAATATCCTGAGCTGAATCCTCCGCAAGGATTGTGCCTCGCGACGAATGAACCTGGCCGCCGCGGGGCGCCGCAGATGTTTCGAGAAGCGTCGAGGGAGGCGACGATGCCTGAGCAACAGCGAGCCGATGTGCTGGTGATCGGATCAGGTCCGGCAGGCGCGGCCGTCACCAAGCGTCTGACGGACCATGGCGCCAAGGTCGTGTGCCTCGAGCAGGGCGACTGGGTGAAGCCGCAGGACTACCCCTCGACACGGCCGGACTGGGAGATCGCGCTGCGCCGAGGCCCGTTTCACTTCAATCCCAACGTCCGCCGGCGCCCCGAGGACTATCCTGTGGTCTCAACCGGCGGCCATCCACCGACCGTTCTGATGTTCAACGCGGTGGGCGGCAGCACCATTCATTACACCGCCCACTTCCCGCGCTTCCATCCTTCCGACTTTCGGGTGAAGTCGCTCGACGGCGTGGCCGACGACTGGCCGACCCGTTACGAGGACCTCGAGCCCTACTACGACATGAACGATCGGGAGATGGGCGTAGCGGGACTGCTGGGCGACCCGGCAAACCCGCCGCGCTCGCCGCGACCCACACCGCCGCTGCCCCTGGGCGTGCTGGGTGAGACCATCGGGCGCGGCTTCGATAAGCTCGGCTGGTACTGGTGGGTCTCCGACAACGCCATCATCTCGCGCGAGTACCAGGGCCGGCCGGGTTGCGACCTGCACGGCAAGTGCATGCTAGGCTGCCCGATCGGGTCCAAAGCGTCAGCCGACGTCGCTTACTGGCCCAAGGCCCTCGCCAAGGGCGCTCAACTCCGGACGTGGGCGCGCGTGCGCGAAATCACGCTGGACGCACAGGGACGCGCGCAGGGCGCGCTCTACTACGACCGGCAGGGCAAGCTGCGCGAGCAGCGAGCGCGCGTCGTCGTGGTGTGCGCGAACGGTATCGGAACGGCGCGACTCCTGCTCAATTCCAAGTCTAGGCTCTTCCCGAACGGCCTTGCCAATTCGTCCGGCATGGTCGGCAAGAACTTCATGCTCCATCCCTTCCGGTTCCTGGAAGGCATTTTCAGCGAGCGCATGGACGGCCACGACGGTCCGTTCGGCATCCCCGCGTTCAGCCAGCAGTTCTATGAGACAGACCTCTCGCGCGGGTTCGTGCGAGGTTACACGTTTCTGCTGGAGCGCTCCTTCGGGCCGCTGCACCACGCCTGGGGCGGCTTCGTCAACAAGCCCGTGCCGTGGGGCCTTGAGCATCACAAGGTGATGCGGCGCCGCTTCCCGCACATCATTCGCGTCACGGTACTGGGCGAAGACCTGCCCGTCGAGTCGAACCGAGTGGAACTCGACCCTGAGGCAAAGGATTCGAGCGGCATTCCGGCCCCGCGCGTGGTCTACACTTACAGCGAGAACAGCCTGAAGATGCTCGACCACGGCGCCCGCAGGGCTCGCCAGGCTCTTGAAGCGGCTGGCGCGGTCGAGATTTTGGACAGCGGCGTCATCCAACCTGCGTTCCACCTGTTGGGTACGGCGCGCATGGGCAACGACCCCAAGCGATTCGTCGTGAACGCGTGGCATCGGGCGCACGACGTGAAGAACCTCTTCGTGGTGGACGGCAGTTCCTTCACCACGAGCGCGGCGGTGAATCCCACCTGTACCATCGGCGCGCTGGCCTTGCGCGCGGCAGACGGCATCTGGGAGCTTCGTCGGGAGTGGGTGTAAGAACCGACCGAGCTCGAGAACGATGAAACACGTTGAGAAATCTTCGCGCCTGTGCGCCATCTCGCTGTTCGCGATTGCAGTCGTTGGCGCTGTCTTCGCGCCACCTTTCGGCCCCTGGAGGCGGCTGTCTTCGGAGCCGGTACTCTCTCCGCGGGGGA
>QHZK01000482.1:0-2762 GCA_003224635.1 Acidobacteriota bacterium
AAGACATCATCGCGGACTTGGACCAGGCGCTCGGCAGCGTGTGACCTGCATCCCGGTCTCGGTGTGTTGGGGGGAAAACGATTGGAAAGTCGAACTGACGGGCTATGCGGAGGCAGGCACTCTGTCACCCGCGTGGACGATCGACGTTGCCGGTGAAACACGGCGTTCTTGGAGTGGACTTCGCGAACGAGCTCAGGCGCCGACTAGTTTTTCCAAGACTTCCCGGTCCTGGATCACCACGGTGGAACCGCTCTGCGTGATGAGGCGCTGACCCTTAAACTCGCCGTCGAGAAGCGAGGGCCTTACGTCTTCGAGCATCCGGCGGTGAAAGTCGAGGGTTGCGTGATCTGCCACAATCCGCACGGCAATACCAATCGCATGCTCCTGGCGCGCCGTGAGGGCCGCGCAGCTCTGCCTGCAGTGCCACACCGCGTTCCACGGTCAGCGTTGCCCACCAGAATTGAAACCGAATTGTCGCCACGGTTGACGACCGCCAGGCCGAGTTTCTCTTCCACGTTGAAATCGCCCCAGCAAACTTCCCAGGCGCAGTGTCATTTTCGGGTATTTTGTCATAAGCTGGTTGAAGCCAAGAACGCTATCGGAGCGATGGAGGTTCAGGTGAAACGCAGAACTTTTGTTGGTGGAGCGTTTGCGGGGTTGGCTGCGACCGCTTACGGTCTGAGACCGCCAAAGCCCAGAGCCGGAGATATTCCGCAGCGAGCCTTTGGGAAAACGGGTGAAAAACTCACTGTGATCGGCCAGGCGGGCGGGCGGTTTCCCCTGATTTCGTTTGAGGAAGCCAGGGCGGTGACGCTGCGCGCCTATGACCTGGGGATCAATTATTTCGACAATTCCGCTGACTACTGGGACGGCAAGTCTGAGGAGGTTTATGGAGCTGTGCTCCCGCCATTTCGGAAGCAGGTCTTTATTACTACTAAGGCGAACGGCCGGACCCGGGCAGGCACCGAAGCTGAACTGGACCTCTCCTTGAAGCGCTTGCGCACGGACTACGTGGACCTATGGCAGATTCATGCTGTGGGTGAGAAGGAAGAAGTTGAGCAGATATTCGGTCCCGGGGGTGCCATTGAGGCTTTCGAGGCGGCGAAAAAGGCGGGGAAATGCCGCTTTATCGGCTTTACCGGCCACCACGATCCTCACGTTCACCTCGCCATGCTCAAAGCCTATGACAAATTCGATTCTATCTTGATGCCTCTGCATGTCGCTGATCCGGGCTATTTGAGTTTCGAAAAACTAGTCCTGCCCCTGGCCATCGAGCGTGGCATGGGCATTCAGGGTATGAAAAGCCTTGCCAACGCCAAACTCTTGCAGGACTTCAGCGTGAGAGAATGCCTGAGCTATGTCCTGAGCTTGCCGGTAAACTGCATAGCCATTGGTTGCACAACCGTCGGTCAGTTGGAGGACGACGTCCGCTTCGCCCAGCAGTTCAAGCAGCTCTCTGCCGATGAGATGGATCCTTTGCGCCATCGGGCCCAGAGCATCGCCGGGCCTTACCTGGAAGATTGGAAGCGGAATGCTCAGACTCGAGGAAGCACGGCCGATGCGGGCACGACGAAGCACGGATGAGCCACCGTCGGCGAGGGGTGGATTAATCAACCGTCAATTCCCACCCAAGTCCCGGACGGTCTGGGGCCCATGTAAATGCCGTCGGGTCCTCGGCGGTCCATTTCGATTTGCTCCACGGTTTAGATGCTAAGATGAGAGCAGAATCGCACCTGATCACAGGCAGGGCAATGAGGGAATGATACAATGCCGGCATGACTCGGAGGGAATGGCTCGCTTGTGCATTGGGCGCGGGACCGATCGCGTTGGCGAAGCCGCCACGGCTCACTCCTGCCATTGACACGCACATCCATTTGTTTGACACGAGGCGAGCGCAGGGCGTGCCTTGGCCCCCAAAGGACGATCGGGTTCTATACCGCCCGGCATTGCCCCCTCGGTATCGAAAGCTCACGGCAGGGCTCGGCGTTGTGGGGGCAATTGAGGTGGAATGCAGCCCCCGGTTCGAAGACAACCAGTGGGTTCTGGACATCGCCGCGCAAGACTCCATCGTGGTTGGGACCGTCGGAAACCTGGATCCAGGCCAAGCCGATTTCGCCAAGCGCTTGGAACAGCTTCACCGAAACCCGTTGTTCCGGGGCATTCGCTATGGGAATTTGTGGGGGCGAAGTCTGGCCGACGGATTTTCTAAACCCGAGGTCATCTCCAACCTGAAGTTTCTGGCAAATACAGGCTTGGCGATGGATACGGCCAATCCTGACCCGCCTCTACTTGCCGCGGTTGTGCGACTCACAGATCAGGTTCCGAGTCTCCGGGTTGTAATCGATCACCTGCCACAGCTTGAGCCCCCGCAAGACATGAGCGCCCGCACGGCGCTTCAAGCCAGCTTGCTGGAACTTGGGAAACGGCCTCAAGTCTATGTCAAGATGTCGGAGGTGCTCCATCCCGTCGGCGGTCGTGTCCACTATGACCTGGATTTCTACCGGTCAAGGCTCGATGAGATCTGGGACATCTTCGGCCCAGATCGACTCATCTACGGCAGCGACTGGCCGAACAGTGATCACTCCGCGCCGCTCCGGCAGGAATTGAGAGTCGTTCGCGACTACGTTCACAGCAAGGGTGCGCCCGTGACGGAGAAGTTCTTTTGGAAAAATTCGATTATCGCCTACCGCTGGATCAAACGTGCCGCCAGTCAGCCAGCGTCGACCGCACCCTGACGCGCTTCGGACGCGACTCCCTCGGCA
>QHZK01000482.1:2780-6139 GCA_003224635.1 Acidobacteriota bacterium
ACCTATCGGAAGACGGCGCTGGAGGGCCGGTCCCGCAAACAGGAGGTCGCAAATGGATCGTCAGCTACTCGGAGATTCGCCAAAAACCGGCCCTAAAGGGAATAGCTCCTTGGTAGTCGTCAAGTGGCGGGCGATCCGTCGCGTCGATGCGGCCTGGCGCCGACTTCCCCAA
Source organism: Acidobacteriota bacterium (assembly GCA_003224635.1). Taxonomy (GTDB): domain Bacteria; phylum Acidobacteriota; class Terriglobia; order UBA7540; family UBA7540; genus QHZK01. Next base: position 2,953 of record QHZK01000482.1, read on the forward strand.
CTCACCCTTAGGGCGTCAGAACGAAGCTGCTGGGCGGCGGACGCTGCGCGTGCGTTAGGCCCGACGCTTCAGGATCTATCTACGGTTTCCGCGAAAGTCGGTGTTCGCCAGCACCCAAGGCGAGGGAACAGCTCGGCGAGGTCGTATGCCGTTGATGCTGTTGATGCTGTTGAACGACCAGGCTACTATCCGAAAGTACTCTTGCATCATTGCAAGGCTTTGATAAGATGCCAGTCCATGGGAGCGCCCGCGAGACAGCAGCTTCTAGAATACGTTCCGCTGGCCTCGGTGTGGACAGGAGAAGACGCCGAACTCCTGGAAAAACTGCTCAGCTTCTATCCCCGCAAACGTCCACAAAGAATACTGGACGCGACGGTGAACGGCGGCCGCTTCTGGAGAGGCAGCAAGCGTCCCGTCATCGGCATGGATATCGAACCAGCCCACCGCCCTGCCGTGGTCGGTGACAATACCAAAATGCCGTTCCGCGCCGTTTTCTTCGATGTGGTCATTTACGACCCGCCTCACATCCCCAACCAGGGAAGAGACAAGACCAAGGACTTCAACACGCGATTCGGCCTGGGCCTTCGATCCCCGAAGGAGAAGGGCTACACGTTCGCCCACACCTACCCGCCGTTCGTTGAGGAAGCATACCGCGTGCTGAAACCCGAAGGCATCCTGCTTTGCAAGATCACCGATTACATTCACGACCACCGCTACCAGTGGGCCCATGTCGATTTCGTCCAAGCAGCGAGCGCGGTGGGCTTCCGTCCGTGCGACTGTATCATCAAGATTCGGAAAGGACCGATCATCGACCCGAAGTGGAAGGTAGCTCACCACACGAGGCGGCAGCACTGTTACTGGTTAGTGTTTCGAAAATCCGAGAAGTGCGAATAGCTTCCTCAAGAGATCAAGGAGTCCCAGGTTTCGAGCATGACGCAATCGCGAATATTCAAATCCCTGATCTGGCACTTTCCGTCTGAGCCATCGAAGTGGACGTGAAAGACTTTTTCCTTCCCGCGAAAAACATCGGCGCCCAAGCTCTGACGCCCTTTCCGCTTTCCGACTGGTCGAAACTTTGCTCTCTGCATTAGAGCCAGAAGGTCTACCGGAATTTCCACTAGTTGATAGCGGATCACCTGTGGTTCCCAAACGGCTCTCAGCATAAGGATGACGTCATACCTTGCCAGGTGCTCGATTGCTCGAGCGACAAGACTTCGGGGCGTCCAAGGTTCCCGTTCCGTCGTGCACAGCTTCGTGATCGCGATCCGGTCAGGGTCAGTTCCCGCGCCGGTTTCGGTCTTCAACGACAACCTCGTGTCCTCAACGAGAAGGTCGTGACGTGGCTGATTCCGGCCTGTCGGCTCAATCTTAGTGAATGGCTTCTTGATCCTCTTGAATGCCTCCTCCACAAGCGCCTCGAAGTAAATTCCTTGTGGCGGAACGCGCGCATAGATCGACTGATGGACGGCGATCAGGCCCCTCAGAGTCACCAGGAAGTCCGGCGGAAAAACGCGGCTCACAGTTCGGCGTATATTAGCATGGCTCGAAGTGGTTTGAATCAGGTGAAGTTGACGAAGCTTCCGAGACAAGGGTAGTATTAGGCTTTAAGGCTCGTGCGGGATTGGGCTGCTTGAAGCGTCCCCCTTGATTCGAGACCTCATCCGAAATCCCTGCAAGAAAGAGGAACTACAATGCAGGCCAACGACCTCCGGCCGGGAATGGTGATCGAGCACAACGGCGAACTCTTTTCGATTCACCGGGCCGAGCACCGCACGCCCGGCAACCTGCGAGCGTTTGTGCAGGCGCGCATGCGCAACCTGCGCACCGGCGCCATCGCCGACCACCGGTTCCGCTCCACCGACGAAGTGGAACGCGCGATGATCGACGAGACCGAGATGCAGTACCTCTACGCGGACGGCGACTCCTACGTCTTCATGAATACGGAGAACTACGAACAGCTTCACCTGCACAAAGACGTGGTGGGGGACCGCGCGCAGTACCTGGTCCCGGAGGTCATGCTGAAGGTGGAATTCTACGAGGGGCGTCCGATCGATGTCCAACTCCCGCCCACGGTGGACCTGAGAGTGGTGGAAACCGAGCCCGGTATCAAAGGCGGCTCAGCCACCAACGTCATGAAGCCCGCCAAGCTTGAGACCGGCCTCGTAGTGGGCGTCCCGCCCTTTATCGGCGCCGGCGAAACCATCCGCGTCGACACCTCGGAAGGAACTTACCTTGAGCGGGTGAATAAATAGAGAACCGGCTGAAAGCGGGCCGGGGGGATTGAGGCGGGCGCTGCGGTAATGTGAACCAAGGCGTGGCTCGCCCCTTCGGGAAGGAGCTTTCCGCGCCTTCATCCAAAGATAGATTCCTCTTTCGAATTTTGCGCAAGCGAAAAAGGGGTCAGCGTGAACCCCAGAGCGACGGTGAGTCTGCTGTGTCTGTTGGCGCTTCTCGGGGTGCACGGTTTCCCCGGCCGGGCGGGCGCCGAGGAGCGATACGTTGGCTCGCAAGCCTCACAAGTGTGCCACCCTGCGATTTATGCGCGCTGGAAGAAGACGCCCATGGCCAACGTGGTGCGGGACCCGGTTCAGCATCCCGACGCCATCATTCCCGATCTCTCGAAACCAAACCCCTTGGTGAAGTTTACCAGGAACGACATCGCGCTAGTCTACGGGAGCGTCTGGAAGCAGCGGTATTTCAAGAAGGTGGGCGATGATTACTACGTGTTCCCGGCGCAGTGGGACATCACGCACAACAGGTGGCTTCCTTACTTTGTGAAGCCTGGCGAAGACTGGTGGGCGCCGCTTTACCCTCCCGACAACATGAAACGTCCCACCAGCCAACTGTGCGATGGCTGCCACTCCGTGAACTACGACATCCGCGCTCACACGGTGACGGAGTGGAACGTGGGTTGCGAGCGATGTCATGGGCCCGGAAGCGAGCACGTGAAGCTTCCCTCGCGGGACAATATCGTGAATCCGGCGCGCCATGACCGCGTGGCTGCGAGCGACGTCTGCATCCAGTGCCACGTCCAGGGGAGGCCGCTCGCGAGTCCGATTGAGGGAAAGTATTATGACTGGCCCGTGGGCTTCCGCGTCGGGCTCGACTTACAGGACTACTGGAAGCTCGAAGCGCCCACCCTGGGTGAGACGAACTTTTATTATTTTGCGGATGCCACCGCCCATAA
>QHZK01000150.1 GCA_003224635.1 Acidobacteriota bacterium
GTGCAAGCGGCCGGTCGAGACGCCCGTCGAATTGTTCGAGGAATCCGGCATCAAGCCGGAGGAGTGGCAGGGCGTGGTCTTCTATGAGGGGGCAGGTTGCCCGAGGTGCAATCAGACCGGTTTCCGCGGCCGCACCGCGGTCGGCGAACTCCTGGAGCTTTCCGACCGAATTCGCGAATTGATTCTGGATAAGCGGCCGTCCTCTGAGATTAGGCGCGCGGCTCACGACGAAGGCATGGTCTCGCTTCGCGAGTCGGCCCTCGAAAGGGTCCGCCTCGGACTCACAACCCTGAAGGAGATTAACAAGGTCACGTTTGTCGAGTGAATAGTTGTCAGTTTTCAGTTATCAGTCAAAAGTCCGAAAAGTCGAAAGTCAAACGGCTCCTCGCTCCTTCGACTTTCGACCTTTCAACTTTTGACTTTCGACTGTCTTGACTGAAACCTGATAACTGAAAGCTGAGAACTGACCACTGACCATGAAGCTGGCCAAACTCAAAGAGCGGTTCCGACCCAGCCAGCAGCCCGCCACGACTGCGAGCTTTGTGGCGCCGTCGTTCGTGGTTGAGATCCAGCCCGATTTTGTGGCGGGAGCCAGGCTGGATAACTCGTCCCGTCATGTGCGGCGAATGGGAGTTGCGACACTCGAACCAGGCTCCCTGACCCCTCATCCCGGACGGCCGAACATCGGCAATGCGGCAGCCGTGCGTCACGCGGTCCAGCGAGTGAGGGAATCTATGGGCGATAGAGACGGACGCGCGGGTCTGCTGGTTTCGGACGGCGCCGTACGCGTCGCGGTGCTCTCGTTCGAGACGGTTCCGGACAAACGCCCCGAGCTCGATTCGCTGGTACGGTGGCGGATGAAGGAAAATCTTCCGTTTTCGCCTGAAGAAGCCAGACTCTCTTACCAGGTCTCGCCGACCAGATCAGCGGGTTTTGAGGCGCTCGTCCTGGCTGCCCGAGGCTCCGTGCTGAGCGAGTACGAGGCGGCGCTCGAGGGCGCCGATGGGCGTCTGATTTTGCCGGCGACGGCGGCGTTGCTGCCCTTGCTGCCCCAGGAAAGCGCGGTGGGGCAGCTCCTGGTTAACCTCTGTTCGGGCTGGATTACGAGCGTTGTGGTGTGGGGAGATCGGGTCTCGTTTTGGAGAACGCGGGAGATGGTCGAACGAGAGCCCAGGGAACAGGCTCAGGTGGTGGCGACGGAGGTGGCGCGCGTTTGCGCCTCGGCCCGCGATCACCTGCAGGTCGAGGTTCCGCGCGTCTGGCTTTGTGTCCGTCCGCCGACGAGCGATGACTTCGCCTCGGAGGTTGGTCGCGCTGTCGGCCAGGAGGTCAGGCTCCTCGCGCCGCCGGTCGAAGTCGGCGCCAGCCTTCCGTCGGCGGAGCGCACGCCCTTCGAGCGTTTTGGCGCGCCGCTGGCGGGGCTTCTTATGAATTCGAGCTAGGAGGATGAAAGATCAGTCGAAAGTCAGAAGTCGAAAGTCGAAAGGAAGAACTAATCGCAAGAAGGACTTTCAACCTTTGACTTTCGACTTTCGACTGCTCTCCGGGAATGAAGATCACGCTGAATCTCGCGGTCTCGCCAAGTTTTCGCGAGCAGCATTCGCTGACCTGGTCGGCGCCCACGGCGCTCGCGGCGCTGGCCGTTCTGATCGTGCTCGCGCATTCCACGGTGCGAGACCTTCGCGCCTACCGCAAAGCGGAGCAGGACCTGGTCAAGCCGCAGCGTCAAGAGAGGGAATTGGTCGAGCGGGAGGCCGGGCTGCGGAGAGGTCTTGAGCGGCCCGAGTCTCGCGCCACGTTGCGCAAAGCGCAGCTTGTGAATTCTCTCATCGAGAAGAAGCAGGTCTCCGTGAGCGCGCTGGCGATCGAAGTAGCCGATCTTCTGCCGCCCGAGGCGCGCCTCGTCGGCTTGGCCGTGGTGCGGTCCGACAACGGTTCTCTCGTGAAGTTCCAGGTGAGCGGCCGGAACGCGCAGGCGCTCGAGACCTTTGGCAACAACGTGCTCGACTCCCCCGATTTCGAGGACTTTGTTTTGGGCAGCGTAGGCTTTGGCTCGCAGGGAGCGGGGGCGGGTGAGGTGACCGTGACTTGCACGGCGCGTTACGTCGGCAAAGGAAACGACGACGCAGGGGATAACGACGAACCGTCACCCACAGTCGAAAGTCGAAAGTCGAAAGTCGAAAGGAAGAACTAACCGTACGAAAGAACTCTCGACCTTTGACTTTCGACCTTCGACTTCTTCAGGAAGAGGAACTGGGGGTGAGGGATGTCCTTTTCGGCGGGCCTGAAGACCCGCTCCTGCGGGAGGAATTGAGAACCGGCTGATGGCGAATTTTCGCAAAACCGTGACACCCATCTTTGAGATCGCGGCCGTGGCGCTGGTCGTTCTGGATATTGCGCTGGGACTCTCGGCGGCTTGGTTCAGTGACCGGCGCAGGGCCGAGAATGAACTTCTCGCCAGCACGGTTCGCCATGTCCAGGAAGAACAGGCGCGTGTGGCGCGGCTCGAAAAGTTTCAGGCGGTCCTGCCGGGCGCGGGAGACCAAGTGAAGAAGTTCGAGAGCGACCACGTGCCTTCGCGGCGCCTGGTCTATGAAAAAGCGTCCCACCTGGTGCGGTTGCTCGCCGAAAAATCCGAGGTCCAGCTCACGGGAGTCGGCTTCAAAATGCAGCCGAACCGCGAGGACATTTTCTTCGAGCGTTTGGGAGTGGATGTGAACGCAGACGGATCGTTCGAGAAGCTGGTCAATTTCAGCTACGGGCTCGAGACGGCAAGCGACTTTATGGTGCTGCGGAATTTCACCTTTGCGACGGGCGAGCATGGTAAATTGTCCTTACACGTTCTGGCGGACCTTTACATGACACCATGAAGAAGGTTGCAAGCAAGCGCGAGAAGTGGATAGCGGCTGGGCTGGGCGTGGCCTGCGCGGCCCTGCTTGCAAACTTGGCGGTGCGCTCCAATTTTGTCAGGGCGGGTGCGCCTCGTTCTGCTGCGCCTCCTCCGCCTGCGCGTACTGTTTCCGCGCCCGGGCCACATAAGGATTCCTCGTCCGCCGACGAACTCGCGCGCTACGATCCGGAAGTGCGGCTGGACTTGTTGAGCGACCTGGACTCCCGCCCGCTGCCCCAGATCGACCGAAATCCATTCGAGTTCGGGGTCACTGACGCCGAGAGGCAGAAGAAAGAGGCTGACCAGACGGCGACGAACACGCCTCCACCTCCGCCGCCGCCTCCTCCGCCCCCGCCGATAACCGTCAAGGCGATGGGCTTCGCGGAGGGAGCGGGTGGCCGCAAGGCTTTCCTGATCGATGACCCCCAGACGCCGGAACGCCAGGACACCTATGGAGTGAAAGAAGGCGAGACCTTTGCCAACAAGTATAAAGTACTTAAGATTACGCCAACGGCAGTCACGATCGAAGTTGAAGATGAAACGCCGCACCGATCGGTTGATCTCGAGTTCCCACAGTGAGGACTTCGAGGGCTCCAGATTCGGGACTCGGGCCTCTGGATTCGGGGCTCGAGGCTCGGGGTTCGGGACTCGGCAAACCCTCGGGCTCAGAGTCCCGCAGGGTTACGCGTTGCTGATTCTGATGATGATAGTGACGGTCCTGCTGATTTCTCTGACCGCCGCATTGCCGAGCATCTACGTGCAGGCCCAGCGCGAGCGCGAGGAAGAGCTGAAGTTCCGCCTGAATGAATACGCCAAGGCAATCTTCATGTTTCGCCAGAAGTTCCAGCGCTATCCCCGCTCCGTTGACGAGTTGGTGAAGAAGACGAATGGTGTTCGATTTCTGCGCCACGAGTACAAAGATCCGATGACCAAGAGCGGCAAGTGGCGGTTCATTCATGCCACCGCCCAGGGGACGCTGATCGATTCGAAGACCATGAACGTGACGGCCCAGACAGGAGTCGGCGGGCTTGGGCCCACGACGCTCCAGGGTCCAGGAGCTCGGGGAGCTACATCCCAGGGCGGAGCCCCGCTGGGGTCGGCGCCCGGGGAAACCGCACAGCAAGGTGCGCCGTCGGAGGAGACGGGCGCTCCCCCTCCTACCCCTGAACAGCAAGAGAAGGCTTGCATCCAGCAAGCCGAGCAGTCTTCCGGCATCGGCTCGGGGTTTATTGCCGGGGTCGCAAGCTGCAGCTATAAGGAATCCATAGGCAGTTTTCCGAACGGCAAGACTCATTACGACGAGTGGGAATGCCTGGGCGCGCAACCATGCATGGTGCCGCAGATATTGCCCGGGGTGCAAGGCGGTGTCGGCCAGGGTCCCGGAGGACCAGGTTCCGTGAGCCCGGGTGCGGGCGTCGCTCCGGGAGGGCAGCAGGCCTCGCCACAGCCCCAGCAGCCAGAGTTTCCGCCGGAAACGGCTCCGCCCCCTGACCAGCCCCAACAACCTGAGCCGGAGCCCGAGCCCGAGCCTGAGCCTCCTCCGGAACCTAATTAAATAATCAATAAAAAGCTCGGCAACTGCCGATTCACTTAAGGGCATCTAATCCGTCGAGTCTGTGGGGTGCGCGCCATGTCCCGTCAGGAAGTCGCCAAATCGAAGCTGGAAACCGGAGGGACGGGAGCCGGAATTCGGGAATCGGGAGTCGGGGGCAGAACTCAAGCTTCTTGCTTCCCGACTCCCGACTCCCGAGTCCCGACTCCCTCTTCTTTCGAGTTTTATCGCCGACCGTTCGCTCTTACCACCTGCGTGACCTTCGCGCTCCTGGCGATTTGCTGTGGCGGTGGCGGCGGCGGCACTACCACCACCACCGGCGGCGGCGGAGGAGGAGGTGGTGGGGGTGGTGGAGGCGGTGGCAGCGGGTCTGGAGCGGTCTCCGTAACAGCCGGAGCCACAACCAGTGGAATCAACATCGCCGTCCCGCCGAAGAATCCACCCACCCTGGTGGTCGAGGCCGTTGGCCTCTGCACGCCGGTGAGTCCGACGACGTCAAACTGCCAGACTGAGGCTTCGGGTGCTCAGGTGGCGCGGGGGCAGGCGGCCACTCTTTTCATTGTTGGAACTGGAATAGTATTCGGGACCACCACGTATTCGATAACGGGTAGTCAGAGCGGCATCACGGTCACCCAGCCCCCGGCATCCAACTTTCCGAGCTGCACAAGCGGCACGACCAGCGTGCCTTGTGTAGCCGTCGACATTTCGGTGAGTGCATCGGCGCCCCTGGGCCCGCGCAATATTGAAGTGACGAACTCGGCGGGTGAACTTTCGGTTTTTGTAGGCGGTCTGAACGTTACGACGCCGTGAGCGTAAAGGGAGCGCCTTTATGGTGCTCCCCTGGCGGAAAACCTAGAACGAGGGCCGTGAAGGCCCTCCCTTACAACAGCAGCGATGAAGAACCGAATTCCAACGGCTGTCTCCTTGGCGGTGCTACTCGGGACCTGGTGCGCAGCCACGGCGCGCGCGACCACGCTGGTGCGGCTAAGCCTGGAGCAGCTTACCGAGGCTTCGAGCGCCATCGTACGGGGCCACGTGGTCAGCCAGGAGAGCGGCTGGAATCCCGCGCATACCCACATCTTTACGACCACTACGATCGCCGTAGACCAGGCGCTCAAAGGCAACGTTCAACCCGAGGTCGTAATCGAGCAGCTTGGCGGGAAGCTGGGCAACAGGCGTGAGTACGTTGCGGGGACCGTGCACTTCTTTCCGCAGGCGAGCTACTGGCTGTTCCTCGAGCCGGCGGCCGCGGGCACGGGACGCTACATGGTGGTGGGGATGGCGCAGGGCGCGTACCGGATTTATCAAGACCCGGCAACGCGCGAGGAGCGCGTGATCCGGCCGTTCGGCGGTGCTTTTTATGGGACTAGCGGCCCCGCGCAGGCCACGGAGGGCGCTCGGCCAATCGAGCAATTCCGCCAGGAGGTTTCGGCGGCGCTGCAGGCTCCGCTCGTGATCCCGAAGGGAACTTCGCTGCCGGTCCTGATCGAAGCTGCCCGGTCGCAGGGCGTGGGCAGGTTGAGCGTGCTCGGCCGGACAACTGCCGACGTCTATCCCAGCCGCACCGTGGTCATCCCCGCGGGCAGCGAGGTTGAGGGTACGGCCGAACGCGTGGCGGGCACGTGGAGGATTCTCTGGACCGGCGTTTCGATCCGTGGGGCGCGCGTCGCGATCGCGGGCGCAAGCTCGGAGCCGGCCGCGGAGCATCTCGGCGGCAAGATGGTTGTCATCAGGGTGAGGTAGGGCTTATGGCAGGCGCGCCAGTGGAAAGTCGAAAGTCGAAAGTCGAAAGTCGAAAGCCGACATGCTCAGGCAGCCACGGATGGCTAGCGTTCAATTTTCAATTTTCAATATTTTCAATCTTCAATTTTCAATTGATGTGCAGCGCGGCGTTGCTCTGCGCAATCCTGATTTTGAGCTTGGGCTCCGGGCTCTCGAAGCTGGGCCGCCTGTTCGGTTACAGCCCGGAGCAGGATGACGTGAATGGCCCGGTCGCCGCCATGTGGCAGGCGACTCCAATCCATTGGCGGATCAATCCCAGCGTCCGGACCAACGTGCACACCACCGGGGGCGACACGGTGGGCGCGGCGGTGGGCAAAGCGTTCAGCACCTGGCAGTCGAGCCAGGTGAACGGCCAGACGCTCACGAACGTTTCCTTTACGAAAGACGCCAACACCAGCTTGACCGACCCCGACTTTACCAATTGTTTGAATACCGTTTCGTTTGTGCCTTCATCGGCCGTAGCTTTTCCGACCGGTACGATTGCGTTCGCTGACATCGCCACCGACTCCGGCACGCCCCCCACGACGTACGATTGCACGCAGAACGGTGTTACAACCACCCACACTTGCAACCTGGAGTCCTGCATTGTCGACGCGGATATCGTGTTGAACCCGAGCGTGGACTTCTCGACCACGACTCCACCGGTGGCCGGCGACTTTGACGTTCAGGCCACGGCCACCCACGAGATCGGCCACTTCCTGGGCCTCGACCACAGCGGGATCGCCAACGCCATCATGTATCCCTTCGGTGACACTGTGTCCGCTGGCGCGTCGAGGGTACTTGCGATTGACGACGCTGTAGGCGTGGCTTTCCTCTACCCGAGCAACAACTTCGCTTCCGCCACCGGGACAATTTCAGGACAGGTCACGCTGAGTGGCTCAGGGGCCTTTGCAGCGCACGTGATCGCGATTGACGCGGCGTCGGGCAATGCCGTGGTCGACGGGCTCACCGATACTTCCGGGAATTATAGCTTGGTTGGCGTGCCGCCCGGCAGTTACAACGTGCTGGCGCTTCCTCTGGCGGGTATCTATGACTTGAGTCACTTCGGCGGCTGGTACTGCGGCTTCAGCCCGAACTCGCCACCGTGTTGCGATCCTGCCGATAACACGTGTACAGGCACGCAGATTCCTGATCCCACCAACTACACCGGCAAGTTCTTCTGACAAAAGTTCCGTATGGAAGCACGTTCAAGGCCCTCCTTGCGAGAACGGGAGCGCGGGCGTCTCGCCCGCAAGCCGTTCTCTCCGCGAACGAGCGGCCAAGATGTCCGCGCTCCCGGAGTTAGAGCCCGCCCGTGACTTCGAGCACCTGACCGGAGACGTAATCGGAGAGTGGAGACGCCATAAAGAGGATGGCGCTCGCAGCCTCTGGCGGAGTCCCCGGCCGGCCCATGGGGATGAGCTTGATGGCGGCCTCGCGCATGGCAGTGGGAATGCCCAATTCGATCTCGGCCTCGCCGTGATGAATTCTTTCCCCGGACTCCTTGCGGCGAGTCAGCCGCGTGTCGATCAGGCCAAAGGCGACGCAATTCACCTGAATGTTGAACGGCCCCCACTCGCGAGCCAGCGCCCGGGTGAGTCCGATGATGCCCGCTTTGGCGGCAGCGTAATTGGCCTGGCCGAAGTTTCCCCGGGTCGCCGAGGTCGAGCTGACGTTGACGATCTTCCGTGGCCGCGCCGCGCCCCGCTCGACGAGTTCGCGTTTTGCGGCCTCACGCATCAGGGGAGTTGCGGCCCGGATGACGCGGAACGGCGCGGTCAGGTGGACGTCAATCATCGCCTGCCACTGCTCGTCGGTCATCTTATGCAGCGTGCCGTCCCAGGTGAACCCGGCGTTGTTCACCAGGATGTCCAGGCCGCCGGACAGGCGCGCGGCGCTTTCGATCAGCCGGCGCGGGAAGTCGGCAGCGGTGACGTCGCCCGCGAGGGCGCGCGCCACGCCCCCGGCTGCCGCGATGTCCGAGACGGTTTCCGCCACCGCCTCTTCGTCCAGGTCGCTCGCGAGCACTCGGGCTCCCTCGGCCGCAAGCAGCTCCGCCGTGGCGCGTCCGATGCCTCGGCCCGCCCCGGTGACAACAGCAGTCTTTCCATCCAAGCGGGTTGGCATGGCGCTCCTTGGTCGGCTGTAGCGGCGCTCTATGAGCGCCGCAAGAACGGCGGTCGCAACCGCCGCTACAGAACTCGAGAGGATTGACGGATGGAGTCAGGAAAACGGAGTCAGCCTGGATTATCTCGCGCCTGCGGCCTGAGCCGCCGCCTTCGAGGCGCGTCGATGATCGGCGAGCATGGCCAGCAGCGAGCTGCGTTCAAGCTTCTCCGAATCGACCGTGCACACCGAAAGCGCGGTCAGCGAGCGAACGAAGTCGTGAATGCGGCGCTGATAACCGAGCACGGTCCGAAGCTCAATGCCGTTGGAACAGGCCCACGACCAGTCGGAGACCCAGCGCACCAGCGACGCGTTCGGCTGCAGCGGGCCCCGCCCGAAGGGGTTCTTGGATTTGAGAAGGGTCGAGAGGCAGTCGGGCGCGGTGAGGAAAACCAATCGACCGGTGCGCAAAAGGCTGTCGGGCCTGAGGCCGCTCGCTCCCAGGCTGCAGGCGATATCTTTGAGGTAGGCCGGCCCGCCCAGCGCAAAAACTTGCTGCCCGGCTTCGAGGCCTGCGACCACAAACTCCACCAGCTCGGGCGGGCCCTCTTTCCTTCGCATCACGAGCCGGCAAGTTGTGGGCGGCGGAATTGCGGCAACGCGTACCGTACTGGCTCCCAGTCCCATGCCTGCCTATGGTTGACTGAAAATCGCCACGCTGTCAACAGGCGCTTTACGTGGCTTCAAACCCATAGGGAATACGCGCTTGATATGTGAATCTCCTTCATGTACTCTGCACGGATGTCCTTTCCAGGATCGGACGTTTGTTGGAGTTCCTCGGAGGTCGTTGAACCACGCTTAGGGGGCCGTTGTAAAACTTGTCGGATGCGACGACCGGACGGGATGGGGTGACGCGTACATCGCAAAGAGGGCGATGTGTGCGCCACCCGGAGATAAAAGCACGCCGCACGACTCACGTCCATCCCATGCGCTGCCTGAGCGAGGTGACGTGCGCGACGTGATGCCGGCCGTGCCACTCATACATCCGCAGTTGTTGGTCCAGAGTGACCACTCCAAGTTCCGGATGCCGGAACGTCCGCGCAAAAGCGGCCGGCGGGAGCGCGCGCAACAGCAGGACCCAACGCCGGTGCAACGATTCGAGCAGCGCCAGCGATAGGTCGACGGGCGCCGTCCTCGCGTCCTCGAGCTCGGCCCAGCGCTCTTGCTCGTAGGTCTTGATCGCCGGCTCGTCTTCGGTCAGCGCCAGCCTGAATCGGATGTAGGCGTTCAGGTGGCTGTCGGGCAGGTGATGGACCACTTGCCGCACCGTCCAGCCATCGGGACGGTATGGAGTATCGAGCTGCTCGGGTGACAGCCCCTCGACGGCGGCCCGCAGCTTCGCCGGCGCCCGCGCGATGCTTTCGATCAAGTCTCGCCGTCCGGCCTCCGTGATATCGCCGTCCAACTTAAACTTTCCGACTGGGTAGCGCAAATCGGTCACGTTCACCTCCTATCGCCGTCGATTTCAAGTGGCCACTTCGGAGAGAGACTTATCCATGAGACCAACCGCTTCGTCCACGTCGCTCCGGCGGATGTTGAGCGGGGGCGAAAGGCGAATCACGTTTCCGTAGAGGCCGCCTTTGCCGATCAGCAGGCCGTTCGAGCGGCAGCGCTCCATGAACTGGTTGGTGGCCTCGGGCGCCGGCTCTTTCGTCTTGCGGTCCCTGACCAGCTCCAGCCCTTGCATCAGGCCCATGCCGCGCACGTCGCCGATGAGCGTGTGCTTTTCCTTGAGCTCGTCGAGCTTCTGCCGGAAATAGCCGCCCACGCTGTCGGCGTTTTCCAGGAGCTTTTCCTCTTCGATCACCTCGATCGTGGCGCGCGCCGCGACGGCCGTCACCGGGTTGCCGCCGAACGTGGAAATCGTCATGCCCTTGAAAGCATCGGCGACTTCCGGCGCGGCGATGGTCAAGCCCACGGGCACACCGTTGGCCATGCCTTTGGCGCTGGTGATGATGTCGGGCTCGACTTCCCAGTGCTCGATGCCGAACCACTTCTTGCCGGTGCGTCCGAAGCCGGTCTGGACTTCGTCCGAGATGAACAGGCCCCCGTACTTCTTGACGATGTTGAACACGATCTTAAAGTATTCCTTGGGCGGGGTGATGAAACCGCCCGCGCCCTGGATCGGCTCGGCGAGAAAGGCGGCGATCGAGCCCGAGGTGGCCGTCCGGATCACCTCCTCCACGTCATTCGCGCACTCGACACCGCAGCCGGGATAAGTCATCCCCAGGGGACACCGGTAGCAGTAGGGGCTGATGGCGTGCGCCACGCCCACGCTGATGACGCCGCTCTTGCGCCACGGGGCCATGGCCGTGAGTGACTTGGTCAGTTGCGAGTGCCCGCTGTAGCCGTGGCGCAAGGCCACCACGTCAAAGCTGCCCGTCGCCATGCGCGCCACCAGCACGGCGGCTTCGTTGGCTTCGGTGCCGCTGTTGGTGAAGAAACTCTTCTGTAGCTTTCCCGGCGTGATCTGGGCGAGCTTTTCCGCCAGCGCCACGATCTGCTCGGTCGGATAGACGGTCGAGGAATGCTGCAAGCGGTCGATCTGCTGCTTGATCTTGCCCGTGACTTTGGGATTCGAGTGCCCGACGCTCACCGTCAGGATGCCGCCGAAAAAGTCGAGGTACCGCCGTCCCTCGCTGTCCCAGAGATATTGGGCCTGGGCATGGTCGGCGACCAGCGGCTCGGTGTAATAGTTGACGACGCAGGGGAAAATATATTGCTTGTTTTTTCGCAGGATCTCGTCGCGATTCATCGGCGCCTCATGCGGTTCAGAAGTTGGAGTCGAGCGGATGCTGAGGAGGAGCTCAAGACGCACCGTTCCAAACGAAGCTCCATCATATCCTGAAAGTGTTGTTTCGTTAAAGTGTGGTGCTGTCCTTAGAATCGCTTGAACGCAGGTCACGCTGCCGTTATTCCTGGGCCCATTCAGTAAATTATTCTCTGGGTAATTACTCCGTGATAAAATACATGCCTCTTGCCAGCCGCGAAAAAACCAAAGCTTCCGCCGAAGCCTCAACTCCGCTTTGGGATAGGCGAGTGGTACGGAAAACCCTTCGCCGCGCTCTTGACGGAGGACCGCCAGAAACTCGCAGAGATTCAAACCCTCCCGAAGTCGGAGAAACCTGTTATAACGTGTCCGTTCCAATCAACACCAGAGCGAACTGTGGCCTGTAAGAAGCCTGGCGGCACCTGCTCATTCCGTCTCTACCAGAAGTCAAAGCAGACCGGAGAAGTGGCGCTCGTTGCCGGCGAAGCCGGGCAACTGCGCACTTTCTGTCCCAAGCGCTTTGAGGAAGGGGCAATGATCTATCGATGGGTCGGGGAAACTGTTCTGAACTGTGCGGAGCCTAGGGTACTGAAAGAAATCGGATTCCTCGAGCCTCCGCCACCAACGGAAGCTCAGAATGAGAAATCAGGCGAGAGTGTGGGCCGAATTGATAAGGTTCTCATCGTTCCTGAAGCCACCCCGGTTTCTTGGTGTGCGCTGGAGGTTCAAACCGTCTATTTCTCTGGCCTGAGTCCCGTGCACACGCGCAGGCCTGACTACCGGAGCAGCGCACCGAAGCGCCTCATGCCTCAGTTGCAGATCAAGGTCCCATCTCTCAGAAGATGGGGCAAGAAGCTGGCCGTAGTCGTTGATCGCAGTTTCTTTCACGCAATGGGGAAAATGCGAACTGTGCCCGACATTTCAAACTGTGACGTGGCTTGGTTCGTCGTGAAGTTTGAGGAAGCAGAGGGGGCCTATCGCCTCGCGCGTGACATTGTTCAATACACGACCTTGGAGGATTCTGTAGAAGGGTTAACCGCTGGCGTCCCCGTGAGCCTGGAGGTTTTTGAACAGCGTATCCTCAAAAAGCTCAAGAGGCTTCTTGGCCCATCCAAGGTCGCGGCCGATTAACAGCTCGCTCATAACCGCGTGGTGCGTGCTCTTCATCGGGACTAGGTGGGTAGCCAAACCGAGCCTCTTGGCCAAATTTCGAATCGGCTGTGCGTCATCATATGTCATCAGGAAGTCGCCGCGCAAAGAGGCTGTCGCCCGAAGCAGTTCCTCGTGGTCGACCTCCGAGTGCGTGTAGAGGCGTCGCCCTGCCATCGTATACGGGGGATCGATGAGAAAGGCCATATCTTTGCGGTTTGCGTTCTCGCGGATGAACTGAAGGCCATCGCCACGCCTGAAACGAATCCGATGCCTATTCTCGCAAATCGCGAGGATACGGCGCTCTAAGGTTTTGGGATACCAACGCGAAGCCAAGCCCCGCCCGTTCTCACCCTGCTTGAACAAGCCGGCGCCTGGCGCCATAATTCCGCCGCGCTGGACTCGGTTTCGCAGAATAGTTTGGAAGGCCCGCTCAAATTGATCCCTAGGCGTTTTCGACAGGACGGCCTTTACCGTGTGTGCCGAAAAGTCAAACGAAACAATCTCCGAGGCAAGTCGCTCGCCTTGGAGGCCGAGAATCGTCCTCCACACAGCACCCACGTCCGGGT
Organism: Acidobacteriota bacterium; assembly: GCA_003224635.1. GTDB lineage: Bacteria > Acidobacteriota > Terriglobia > UBA7540 > UBA7540 > QHZK01. Next base: position 12,858 of record QHZK01000150.1, read on the forward strand.
CGATCTCGATGAGAGCAAGTTTCTGGGCCAAACCTTCGAACAACACGGACAACCCCACAGTGCCGCCACCGGCGAAGGGTTCAGCAAATTCGAGCGGGTGATATGGTAGGCTTCTGAGCCACTGCCGGACGTAGGGCACAAGCCAAGTTTTCCCGCCG